>NZ_SOGW01000120.1:0-123449 GCF_004403075.1 Cryobacterium sp. TMT2-10
GCCCGAGCGTGCCGACCGCGGCGACCGCGCCGAGCGCGCCCGCGCCGATGCCGGTCGCGGTGACCGCCGTGACGACCGCGGCGAACGCGGCGAACGCGGCGAACGCGTGGAGCGCGTGGAACGACGCCCCCGCGACAGCAACCGGTCGATGGCCTCGTACCGGATCGAGGTCGGCAAGCGCCACAAGGTGGAGCCCCGGCAGATCGTCGGAGCGCTCGCCAACGAGGGTGGCCTGAGCCGCGAGGACTTCGGTCACATCCAGATCAACCCCGAGTATTCGCTCGTCGAACTGCCCGCCGACCTTCCCAGCGACGTTCTGGCCCGCTTGGACAACACCCGCATCAGCGGCAAGCTGATCGAGATCCGCGCCGACGGCGGCCCGGTGCGCCGTGAGGACCGGGCCGAACGCCCGCCGCGCCGGCCTCGCGACTAGTCGCGACGCTGATAACGACGTGAGGGGCTCGGAGTAGCCGGCTCAGCCCGCGAGGCCGCTGTTGGCCACTTCGAACTCCTCCACGTCGATGATCTGCATGGCCTGCTCCGCGCTGCTGTCGGCGCGGACGGCACTCGCTGCCTCCCGGCTCGCCGCGAGGGCATACGTCGTCTCCCACAGGGTGATCGACAGGGCCTTGCCCTCCTCCAGGCTGGTTAGAAAGTAGACCCCGCGGCATCCGGGGATTGCCAGCACCCGCGCAACGGTCTCCTCGGTGTGGTCCACGACGGTTTCCGGCCCTGTCCGATAGGTGCTGACTCGAGCGAACATGACTTCTCTCCTTCTGGCGACGGCTTCTCACGAGTACTGACACCAGTAAGGACCGAAGGTCGTCCTCGCACAATGCGGCTATGACACAACCCGGATTCGAGGAACACTGGGCGTAGGCCCGAGGGCAGGACGCATTCTCGGATCTCACGGCGGGAGATGAGCATGCGATCTGTGGTGAAGGGTGGTGCGCTGGTCGTCGCGGCAACGACGTTCCTGACCGGGTGCACGGCGCAGGCAGCCACGGATGCGCCGGACGGCCTGACCTGGGCCGAGCGCTGGTCCGAGACCTGGAACGGCTTCTTCGACAGTTGGCTGGCACCGCTCGCGTCGCCGGGGTGGGCAATGCTCATGCTGGCCGCGCTTGCCCTCGTCCTCGCCCGGCTGCTCGCGTTCATCCCGATCATGTGGAGGGGCAGGACCAGCCAGACAACCGTGAATCGATTCAAAGGGTGGGGACTCGCACTGATCCTGACCGGAGCCGTGGCGGTGGTCTCGTGGGCGGGCGGCGCCGGGGCCCGCTGGCTGTTGGCCGCTGCCGGGACCCTTGCGGTCGTCGCCGGCACGGCCGCCTTCTCCCGCGGGCTGGCCACCGACCGCCGGATCTCCGTTCAGGTCCGCGACGACACCGGCAAACCCGTCGAGTCGCGCACGAGGAATGTCATGGTCCTGTTGACCGGGCTCGGCGGGAGCAAACCCGAAGGATTGCACTTCGCGATCGGGAGCGACGTCGAGGTCCTCTCCGATGCGTCGCTCTCGGGCGTGCTGCCGGGCAAGGTGCTGGCCGTGCTGCAGGCCGTTTCGACCTTCGTCTTCGGCACCGCTCCCTGGCGTCTGTGGGTGGATGCCACGAGCCAGGACAATCTCGCCGTGAGCCTGACCCGCCACGGCCGGCAGGTTGACGCCACGGCCATCAACCGTGACGAGCTGAGATTGACCGAGGTCGATGGGGGCGGCGACGTCGACCTGGACAAGTTCGTGGCGGCATTCGCGCTGACGGCCCTCACCGAGGGCTACACGGATCTTGAGGGGCTCGCCGGCGCATCATCCTGGCGTGCGCTCGGACTGCACTACGTCGCGTCCACCGATTTCTACGACGACGACCGTGCCGCGAGTGCTCTCCGGCTCCTGAGCAGCGCCGTCAACCTCGACCCGAACAGCCACGCCGCGAGGCTCCTGCTTCAGTTCAGACAGCACCGCTCCGCAACGGAGTTCGAGGAGCTCCGGCGCTACGCCGACTGGCTCAGCAATGAAGCGGACCATCTGGAGGCGAAGCACCAGCCCGCGCACAGGTCGCCGTGGTGGTCGCGGACCCCCGCATTCCCCGTTCCCACCGAGACGGATCCCGTGGCCGCGGATTTTGCGATGCACTACCGACGGGTGCTCCTGAACTATGTGATCACCGTGGAGAACCTCGCGTCGATCCCGGATCAAGGGTCCGACCCGAGTACCACTCCGCAGGTGAGCCACGCGAGGGAGCGGGCTCTGCAACTGGTGCGCCTGATCGATGGCAGCAGAGGCGCGGAGGGCAGTCGGGGGCCAGAACTCACCCTGCTGGAACAGAACATGCGACTGGTGGCCGCCACCGGCTACGTCGCCCTGGGCGGGTCACAGGACCTCGCCGAGATCAATGGCCGGATCAAGGAAGCCGGCATGTCTGCCTCGCCCTGGGTGCGCTACGACCTGGCGTGCATGCTCTACGCCCAAAGCCGGGAGCAGACGAACGAGAAATGGAAGGAAGAGTTGCGGAATCTCGCCCTCGAGCACCTCGAGTACGCGATGATCGCCGAGCGACCGCGCAACTTCGTCTGGAAGGACCCGATGCTGGTCGAGCTGCACCCCGATCCCCGGTTCCAGAAGCTGGCGCGCATACCCCGCACCGACTTCTGGGATCTGGACCCGCTCGCGCCCTACCGGGAGAAGTTCGCCGACCTCGGCATCAGCAGCCCGCTTCATCTGTCGACTTTCGTGGGAACCAGGGCGGAGCTCAGCGACCATCTCGGGGCCAGCCGGCTGCACACGGCGCTTCTGCTGGACATCTCCGAACTCGCGAACCGCACGGAAACCCTCTCGCTCCTGCCGTGGGCGGGGCCTCTGCACAGCACGTACAAAGTGGAACTCGTATCCGCACTCCTCAAGGAGGGCATTGTCAGCGCCGCGGAACTCGGAAAGCTGGGCGAGCAGGAGCGGGACCTGCTGATCGCGAAGGTATTCCGCTCACTGGACCAGGGGTTCCCCTACGAGACGTTCGACTTCCTGATTGTCGCCGCCTGGGTGGATTCCCTGGTGCCGTGAGCCGGTGCCGTGACCCGGTGCCACTAGGCGGACTGGGTTCGCGTCGTCAGTGAGGCAATCACGCCGCCGTCGACGAGCAGGTCGGTTCCGGTGATGAAGGTGGAGTCCGGACCGGTCAGGAAGGCGACGGCCGCGGCAATGTCAGCCGGCGTTCCGATCCGGCCGGTCGCGCTGCCCGCGATCATGCCCCGCATCTGTTCACCATTGGGACCCGCGAGCTCCTGGGCGCCCATGGGTGTCGAGATGATCCCCGGGCTGATCGAGTTCACGCGGGCACCCCGCTCGCCCCAGGCCACCGACGCCGCGCACACCCGCACCGCGTTCGCCCGCTTCGAGAGGGAGTACGCGGCACCGGAGTCGGTGATCCCGCTCACTTCCAGCTCGGCCAGCCGGAGCAACTCTGCCGTGGGCGTCATCGCCAGCTTCACCTCCAGCTCCGGGGTGAGCCGGGCCAGATGGCCCGCCATCGAGGCGATGAAGACCCCGGAACCACCGGGCGCGATCACCGCGCCGAAGGCGTCCAGGACGAGGGCGGTGCCGAGCAGGTCCACCGTCAGGATCGCGTCGACGGAGGCCTGAACGGGTGAGAGTCCGGCGGTGTGGATGACGGTGCTCACCGGGCCCAGGGCCGCGGCATCCGTCGCCAGCCTGTGCACCGACTTCGCCTGCGCGACGTCGACGAGGTGTACCACGACGTCGAAGCCCTCGCCGCGAAGTCTGTCGGCCGCCGCCTGCAGCGCGACCTCGTCGAAGTCGGCAAGCACAACCGTGGCACCGAGACCCGTGCGGCGAACCGCCGCCAGCCCCATCCCGCCGGTGCCGATACAGACAACGATTCGCTTCTGAACGCTCATGGGAACCGGACCTCCAGGGCCTCATCATCACGGGACGCGCCGTCCCGTGCCTCTTCGCGTCCACCGTGGTCCAGGTCCAGCGGGAAATCAACTCCGGGAAGCCAGTCCAGGCCCTCACGTTTGCGCCGATGAGTGCGAGTATTGCGGATTCCACCGAATCCCCTCAAGCTCTGGGCATGGCCCTCCACCTCGACCGACAGGCAGAAATCGTTCGGATTCTCTCCCGCAACGGCTTTCACCTGCTCGCCGCGCGGTCGGGGCTGGCCCGGCGGATCCTGAAACCGGGATTCCTCGACGCTTTCACGCCGGACGGACCGCCCCACGACGAAGCCTTCGAATCACCGGAGATCATCCGTCGCACCCTGCAGGAACTCGGCCCGACCTTCATCAAGCTCGGCCAGATCCTGTCGACCCGGCCAGACCTCGTGCACCCGGACCTCGCGACCCAGCTGGCGAAGCTTCAGGACCAGGACCCGCCGATGCCGATAGACCAGACCCGGCGCCTCATCGCCCGGGAGCTGGGCACCCCGATCGACGAGGCGTTCTTGTCCTTCGACGAGGAGGTCGTCGGAAGCGGGTCCCTCGCCCAGGCCCACGGCGCGGTGCTGCCCGACGGGTCACGGGTGGTCGTGAAAATCCAGCGCGAGGGGATCGTCCACACGATCAACGCCGACCTGGAGATCCTGCAGAACGTCGTGCGCGAGCTGGCGAGACAGTCGCCGTCCATCAATGAACTCGGGGTGGCGGGTTTCTTCGAGGAGTTCAGCCGGCAGCTGAGGGGGGAGCTCGATTTCGAAGCCGAGGGACGCAACGCCGAGCGAATCCAGGCGAACTTCGCGCAAAGCCCCGGGCTGCACATTCCGCGCATCGACTGGTCGCGCACCACCACCCGGATGCTCACCGAGGAGCGCCTGTCGGGCGTCAAGATCACCGATGTGGACGCGCTGGACCTGCTCGGCGTCGATCGCAGCGCGCTGGCCGATCGGGCCACGACGGTGATCCTCGACATGGTGCTGCGCGACGGGTTCTTCCACGCCGATCCCCATCCCGGCAACATGCTCGTTCAGCCGGACGGGGTGATCGGTCTGCTCGACTACGGCATGGTGGGGTCGCTGACCGACAACATCCGTAATCAATTGATCGACGTGGTGATCGCGCTGTCCCTGCAGCATTCCGACCGGCTCGCCGCGATGCTGCTCCGGCTGGCCCCGCCGCCAGGCCGCATCGATCGCACGGATTTCGCCGAGGCGCTGGCGCGGATCATCGACCGGTACACCGGGCTGACGCTCAAGGAACTGCCCGCGGGCGAGCTGATCACGGCAGTCATGGACCTGATGCGCCGGTACCACCTGCAGGTTCCGCCCGCGGTGGCGATGGTGTCGAAGATGCTCGTGATGTGCGAGGGCACGGGACTGGTGCTCGACCCGGAGTTCAGCATCAGCACCGCACTCAAGCCCTACGCACTCGACCTCCTGCAGCGCAGACTGCAGCCGTCGTACCTCGGGGGGAGGCTCCTGACCGGCTTTCTGGACGTGGCCGACCTGGGGCTCCCCCTGCCCGCACGCCTGACCCGGATCCTGGACCGCTACGAGCAGGAGGGCATGGGCATCAGCATCGACCCGGAACAGGCCGAACCCTACGTGCGCCGGGTGGAAGACATCAGCGAGCGCCTGGTGGCCGGGATGCTGCTGGCGTCGCTGATCAATGCGATCGGCGTGCTGGGCTCCACCGACAATCGATGGCTGTCCCGGGTTCGCGGCCCGCTGCTGGTGATCGGCTCGGTTGCGGCAGCGGGCCTGGTGGCATTCATCGCCATCAACACCAGGCTGGCCCTGGTGCGGCTGGAGCGGATAAGGTGACACCGCGTGTTTGTTCCGCCCCCGGGCAGACCCCGTACAGGTCTCCGTCACCTGCCGGAAACCTGGGCGGACTTGTCTGATCTGCGGGTCGGGCACCAGCCCCCCCCCCCNGAGGAGGACACGATGAAGTTCACGAAAATCGGTGTGACCACGGCGGTGGGCCTGGGACTGGGTCTGGCCGTGCTCACCACAGCCTCGCTTCCCGCGACGGCGACGCCGGACTCGGGCACCGCCGGAGTCGCAGCCAACTCCGCGTTCGGCGTCCAGAACAATGTGCTCGCTGCCGGCCTCGAGCAGAGCCCCGTTGCCTACGGCCAGCTTCCACTGGCAAACCCGCACGGCGGAGTGTCCCACTACGGGTACAACACGGCCAACGGCGGACCGCTGACTCAGGACGCGAAAGAGGCGTTCAAGACCGAGCCGGACAAGAACGTCTACCTCGTCTTCGGCGCAAAGCACTACCTGTTCCAGGGCCACGAAGGCGGACCGCAGGGCTACGTCACCCGCATCGATCTCGACGAAAAGGACCTGACCAAGAGGGTCACCCTGATCGCGGACACCCGTTCGGACGGGGCCGCCGTTCCCACCTTCGACGGCATCACCTGGGATCCGTTCACACACCAGCTCCTCTTGGCCGCCGAAGCCACGGCGCCCAAGGGCGGCGTCTTCGGCATCACCCTCGATGACAAGGGCGACCCGGTCGACGGCAAGATCGTGCCGCTCCCGGCGCTCGGCTCCGGCGGCTATGAGGGCATTCAGAACGACTCCGCCGGCAACGTGTGGCTGGTTGAGGACATCGGCGGCGCCAAGAAGGCCGGCGGCAAGGTCCCCAACAGCTACGTCTACCGCTTCACCCCGACGAAGGCGGGCGACCTGTCCACCGGCACCCTGCAGGCCCTGCAGGTGAACCGTGCCGACGGCTCCCCCGTCACGGCCAAGCAGCTCGCGGACAACCCGTCCGACCAGTTCGTCACCGACCTGCACAGCTACGGTGCGTCATTCAACACGACGTGGGTCACGGTCACCACCGGGGCCAACAACAGCGCGACCGCTGCCGCCGCGGCCGCCGGCGCCACCCCGTTCAAACGTCCCGAGAACGGCGTCTTCCGCCCCGGAACGAATTTCGGCGAGTTCTACTTCACCGAGACCGGCGACACCGACAAGGGCAGCACCCTCCCGGGCGCCTTCGGCGGCGTGTTCCGCCTGAGCCAGTCGTCTCCGACGGCGCAGACCGGCAAGCTGTCCCCCGCGTTCCTCGGCGACCTGGAGCACACGGGCCTGGACAACATCCAGTTCGCGAGCAAGGACAAGCTGATGGTGGTCGAGGATGCCGGCGACTCCCTGCACGCCCAGCGCGACGCCCTCGACTCCGGCTACCTTCTGGACCTCGCCGGGAAGGGCAAGAAGGCTCCGGAGGCCGTGCGCTGGCTGGCCGAGGGCCGCGACGCCTCCGCGACCTACGACCACAACACCAGCCCCGGCTACAACGACGGCGACAACGAGATCACGGGCATCCACGTTTCCAACGGTGACCCGACGGCCGCCGGAATCCTCGGCGCCCAGACCCCGCAGATGATGGGCGGCGACTGGCGCACGTTCTGGACCCAGCAGCACGGCGACAACGTGACGTGGGAGCTGCACACCGCGGCCGCCGCGGACTCGCACGGCGACGACCGGCACGACGGCAAGAACGACCGGGACTAGCCCGCAACCCGTTCCGCACCACGAGAGATGCCCCGGTTGCCGCCAGCAACCGGGGCATCTCTCGTGTGTGAGAGCGAACCCGCGGTTCGTGGCGCACCCTGTGACCGGCGGCGCATGGTCTAACGGGCGCCCGCGTCCCCAGGGTGGGCCGCGAGTGGGAGCCTGCCGAGGACTGCGGCACGATCAGGCACCCGCTCAGGCGCTGACGTCCTCGGCGAGCAGCGTATCGATCTGCCCCAGTGCCTGCCGCATGCCCTCTTCCATGCCCATCTCGGTCATCTTCTGCAGCTGGTCCAGGCTCTCGAACGTGGACACCATGGTCATTCGGGTGCGCCCTCCGGCTTCGTCCAGGGTCACCACCGCCCGCACCGAGCCCATCTGGGCGACCGGATCGCCGTTCTCGTCGGCGAACCCGTCCTCGAACTCCAACCGGTGCGGCGGCTCAATCAGCGTGGTCACCCACCAGCCGGCCCCCTTCTCGCCCTCCGGGCCGGTCATGAAGTAATTCGACCGGCCGCCGGGCACGAAGTCGTGCCGCTCGAAGGTGGCCGGCCAGGTCGGCGGGCCCCACCACCGCTCGAGCTGGCGAGGGTCCTGCCAGAGGCGCCACACCCGCTGCACGCTCGCGTCGAAATCGGCCACGAATGTGAGGGTGAGCGCCTCGGTGTCGGTTTGTGAACTAACGACGGTCATGATTTCTCTCCTTCTCGATCCTGTTCATTTCCTGGTTCATTGGGGTCTTCCCGCAGGATGTCGCTAATGCTCTGGGCGCGAAACCGCCACACTTCCTCGTAGTGCTCGAGCAGGCGGGCCGCCCGGCGCACGGTCTCGAGGTTTCCGTGCACGATCTGCTCCCTTCCCCGGCGTTCCTTGACGACGAGGGACGCGCGTTCCAGCACCGCCACGTGCTTCTGCACCGCGGCGAAGCTCATGGCGTAGCTCGCGGCGAGCGCCGTCACCGACTGCTCGCGCTGCGCGACGCGCACCACGATGTCCCGGCGGGTCGCATCGGCGAGCGCCTGGAAGATGCGATCCACTTCGTCGTCCTGCATGTTTTGTGCAACCATTTGGTTGTACTTTAGACCTCCTGGGCACCGAGGCGCAAGCATTATTTCCGATCCATAGATACCCCACGGGTATAGGGGTGGTGTCGACGCAACAGCACCGTTACTGAAAATGTGGGGTCTGAAATGGCACATGTCGTCGTCCTGGGAGCCGGGGTATCCGGCCACACCGCAGCGCTCTATCTGAAGAAGCGTCTCGGCAAGCGCCACGAGGTCGTCGTGGTGTCGCCCAATTCGAAGTGGAACTGGATCCCCTCCAACATCTGGGTCGGGGTCGGCAGGATGAGCCCGTCCAGGGTCGTCTTCCCGCTGGCCCCGATCTACCGGCGCAAGGGCATCGGCTTCCGGCAGGCGAAGGCGGTGACGCTCTACCCGGAGGGCGATGCGGAAAGCCCCCGCGGCGCCGTCGACGTGGTCTACACCGACCCCGCGCGCGTGGGCCGGACGGAGCGCATCCGTTATGACTACCTGGTGAACGCCACCGGGCCGAAACTCAATTTCGAGGCCACGCCCGGTCTGGGCCCGGATGCCGGGAACACCGTGTCGGTGTGCACTCCGAGCCATGCGGTGGATGCCGCCGCCCGGCTCGCGGAGGTCATCGCCACACTCAGGGCGGGCACCCCTCAGACGCTCGTCGTGGGCGTCGGACACGGTACCTGCACCTGCGAGGGCGCCGCCTTCGAGTACGCCTTCAACGTGGAGCAGGAGCTGCGGAACGCCGGGGTTCGCGACCTGGCCCAGGTGATCTACCTCACCAACGAGCACGAACTCGGCGACGTCGGCGTGGGCGGCATGACCTTCTCCACTGGGGGCCGGCGCGTCACCAGCGAGGCGTGGATGGAGTCGCTCTTCCGGGAACGCACGATGAAGGCGATCACCCAGGCCGCCGTCACCGGGATCGAGCCGGGACTGATCCACTACACCCAGATCGACGGATCAGAGAACACTCAGTCGTTCGATTTTGCGATGCTCCTGCCCCCGTTCCGCGGGGTCGAGCTAACGGCCTTCGACCGAGACGGCGTCGAGATCACCGACAAGGTCTTCGCCCCCAGCGGGTTCATGCGCGTCGACGCGAACTACGAGGCCAAGCCCTACGAGCAGTGGACGGCGCAGGACTGGCCGAGAACCTACCAGACGCCCTCGTACCGGAACGTGTTCGGCGTCGGGATCGCCTTCGCCCCGCCGCATGCCATCTCCCGCCCCTACGCCACACCGGGCGACGTCGCCATCGCGCCTTCTCCCCCGCGCACCGGCATGCCGTCGGGCGCGATGGGCAAGATCGTCGCCCTGACGATCGCGGACATGATCCTCACCGGAGCGACGGAGCCCACCCACCACGGGTCAATGGGAGAGATGGCGGCTGCCTGCATCGCCTCCACCGGCACCGGGATCCTCTCCGGCACCGCGGCGGCCATGTCGATGTCCCCGATCGTGCCCGACCACGCCCGCCACCCGAACACGGGCGGACGGGATCCGAAGGAGACAACCGGCGACATCGGTCTCGCCGCCCACTGGGTCAAGCGAGTGCTGCACACCATGTTCATCTACAAGGCCAAGGCGTACCCGCTCTGGTATCTGATCCCCGAAATAACCGAGACCCGGCTCCAGGAGAACCCCATGGACAACGCACAGCATCGAATCGACACCGCCCCGCTGCCCGACGCGAGGGAGTTGCGTCGGCGCAGCAACCTCTTCGTTCAGTTCGTCCGGTTCCTCAGGCTGAACTTCACGATGTTCATGCCGGCCAAGCGGCATCACTAGTCGAGTGAGTCGTCACGGACGTGGCCGATGAGGATGCGCGGAGGACGTTCTGAGGCGTGACGCCTCAGAGCACGTCCGTCCCTGACGAATTCGACGGAGATTTTGCCCGGATCGGCCCAGAACACTCCAAAAAGGGGGTTTTAGGCGAAAATCTCCGTCGAATTGGTTCGCGAGGGGGGTGGGAGCGGGGTGGTCAGGTCGGCGGGCGCAGCCAGCGGAGGTTCTCGGCGTCGCCGAGCAGTTCCAGCCGGCGCCACAACACGCTTCCGGGCACGGCCTGGCTGGCGTGAGCCTGGATCGCGGCGTGCTGCCTCTCCCGGTCGACGCTGATCCGCAGATCGATCTCGGCGTCGGGGTGCCCCGTGAAGGCGGCTCCGTATTCCCGGTTCAGGTCCAGCGCCACGCTGCCCGGAAGGGTCCAGCCCAGGACCGGGAGGTTCAGGGTCTCTGCCGCGGCCAGGGCGACCGCCGTGGCCGCAACGTGGTCGGGGTGACCGGTCACGCCGGAGTCGTCGAAGACCAGAAGCCCGTCGGGACGCGCGGATTCGGCCGCGGCGACCACCTCCGCCGCCAGAGTGTCCAGATTCACGGCGTCGAGCGCACCGTCCGCGTAGTCGCGGAGCGTGGTCCGCTGCACGCCCAGGGCCGACGCCGCGGCATCCAGCTCGGCCTTGCGCACCTGGGCGAGGTCCCCGGGGACTCCGTGCAGCGTGGACGCCTCCCCCTGGGTGAAGCAGAGCAGGTCGACTCCGGCTCCGGCACCGGAGAAGGCGTTGAGGATCGCGCCCAGCCCGAATGACTCGTCATCGGGGTGCGCGACGACCACGAGCACGGAGGACCAGGTGGGGAGAGAGCTGGCAGTGGGATGCGGCATGGTCTCGACAGTACCGCCCACCCTGGCCCAGTGCGTCAGTCAGTGCGTGAGGGGCACGACCGTCGGGAAGCCCAGGGCCGCCCACTCGAGCATGCCGCCGGCCATCGTATACGCGTCGAACCCCACCTGGGACAGCTGATCGGCCGCGCTGGCACTCCGGCGGCCGCTGCGGCAGACCACGATGACCGGCCTGGCCCTGTCCAACTCGCCGTGGCGTTCGGGAACGGTACTGAGCGGGATGTGGATGGCGCCGTCGATCATGCCGTCGGCGAGCTCCGCCGTTTCCCGAACGTCGACGATCTGGGCGTCGGCGAGTGGGGTGTCGGCCAGCCGGGCGAAGACCTGCTGCGGGGTGATTTCCATCATGGGTGCCTTTCGGGTGAAGGGGCGGAGCGGAATCTCCACCACAGGGTCGCGGAGAGCCAGGCCAGCGCGAAGGCGCCGATCAGGATCACGCCGAAGAATTCAAGGTCGACCGCCGCGAACAGGTCCGCGGTTCCGCCGCCGATTCCGAGGTCCGCGAGCATGGACATCAGGCCCATCCCGCCGACGAAAAAGGCGACGAACACGGACACGCCGGTCACGATCAGGTTGTAGTACACCTTCCGCAGCGGGTCGACGGATGCCCACTGGTAGACGTGGTTCATCAGGATTCCGTCCGCGCTGTCGAACAGGGTCATCCCGGCCATGAACACGACCGGGAGGACCACGGCCGCATACCAGGGCAGCTCCGGCGTGAGGGCGCCGGCGAAGACGAACAGGCTGACGGATGCCGCCGTGTCCAGGCCGAGGCCGAAAAGCACCCCGATCGGGAACATCTTCCAGGGGGCATCCACGAGCCGTGACATCGGTCGGAGCAGCCGGTTGACCAGGCCGCGGTTGTCCAGGTGCCTGTCGAGTTCGCTCGGCACGAACCGCCCGGCGCGGATGTCCCGCAGCACCTGTCGCAGACCTTTCAGGGAAGACAGGTTGAGGGCCCCCATCAGGATGAGGAACCCGCCGGAGACGGCGGCGCCCCACACGCCGGTGACCTGGCGGAGCGCGGAACCCTCGTCCGCGAGGCTGCCGGCGAAGGCGTTGATGCCGACGACCAGCAGCACCACGGAGACCAGGACGACGGTGGAGTGCCCCAGCGCGAACCAGAACCCCACCGAGACGGGACGGCGCCCGGCGGCGACCAGCCGGCGGGTGGTGTTGTCGATCGCGACGATGTGGTCGGCGTCGAAGGCGTGCCGAACCCCCAGCAGGTAGGCGCTGACCGCCAGCCCGAGCAGGACGGCGGTGTTGCCGCCGGACCGCGCCAGGTGCGGCAGCACCAACAGGAACAGGGTGCCCCAGCCGATGACGTGGAGGGCCAGAACGGCCGCCCCCATGCCGAGGAGGCTTCGCTTCTCGGCCGGGAGGGCGGCCGTTCGGAGCACCGTCACGGGATCAGGCGGCCTGCGCGGCCATCGTGACTCCGGCAGCCTCGGCGTCGCCGAAGTTCGCGTCGACGTGGACGACGTCCCGTCCGGCGCGCTGCAACAGGCTGGCAGCGACGCCAGCCCGGTAGCCGGAACCGCAGTGCACCCAGACCTTGCCCGCGGGGATCTCGTCCATCCGGGACAGGATCTCGTGCAGGGGAACATTAACGGCGCCGAGCAGGTGGGACGCGGCGAACTCGTCGATTCGACGCGTGTCCAGGAGCACGTCTTCGGCCGCACGGCCCTGCAGCATCCCGTCCCAGCCCACGCGGTCGTAGGAGGCGAGCGGGGCGTCCGGGGCCAGGGCGTGCGGGTCGGTGCCGATGGCGGCATCCGGGGAATCGATGCCGATCCTGGACAGGTCACGGATCGCGTCTTCGACGTCGGCGTGGGCGCCGACGAGGGTGAGCTGCTCGTTCCAGGGCAGAACCCAGCCGAGATAGGTGGTGAAGTTGGATCCGTTGCCGTATTCGAAGCTCACGGCGCCCTGCAGGTGGTTGCTGGAGAACGCGACCCGGTTGCGCAGGTCGATCACCCATTCCCCGTCGGCGAGCCGGCGGGTGAGTTCGGCGGCGTCCAGGGACTCGGGCACCTGCAGGTTCGCCGGGCCCGGACCCTGGGTGTTGGCGGGCGCCATGTGCGCGTAGTACGACGGGTAGGCGGTGAGGTTGGCGATGAGGTCGCGCACGAAGTGCTCCTCATCGGCATCGGTCAGGGCGTGGTTGGCCGTGAGCTGTTCTCCGATGGTGGAGGAGCCTGCGCCGGTCGCCGGGCCGCTGGAGCAGAACGAGCCGAACCCGTGGGTCGGGAAGAGGGCGGCGTCATGCTCGGCCTCGTGCACGAGCTTGCGCACCGAGGCGTACTGGTCGTGGGTGAGTCCGACCGTGTCGGTGGCCGCGACCAGGTCGGTGCGCCCGACGGATCCGAACAGCAGGCTGCCGCCGGAGAACACGGCCTCGGTGGTGCCGTCGCTGACGATGTAGGAGACGTGCGTGTGGGTGTGACCCGGGGTGGCGACAACGGTGACCGTCAGGTTTCCGACCGCGATGACCTGGCCGTCCGTCACGGGCTCCCGCTCGAACTTCACCGGGTCGGCGGCGTTGACCAGGTACTTCGCATCGTGCGAGCGAGCCAGCTCGAAACCCCCGGTCACGTAGTCGTTGTGCAAGTGAGTCTCGGCGACGTGGGTGATGCTGACTCCGGCTTCACGGGCCGCGTTCTCCACGCGGTCGGTGTCCCGCTGGGGGTCGATGACCAGCGCGACAGCGCCGTCATGGACCAGATAGCTGCGGTCCCCCAACTGCGGGGTTTCGATAACGATGACGTCCATGGTTCGAAGTCCTCCAGGTCTGAATGCGGATCGGGTTTCAGGCCAACATACCCCCCGGGGTATCTGGAAGCAAGTCCTTGCACAAAATACCCCAGGGGGTATATTCTGGATGCATGGCAACCATTGACATCACCGAGAAGACGTTCGACGAGACCATCACGACCAACAGCATTGTGCTGGTGGATTTCTGGGCCGGCTGGTGCGGCCCGTGCCGCATGTTCGCGCCCACCTTCACCGCGGCATCCGAGAAGCACCCGGACATCGCCTTCGCCAAGGTCGACACCGAGGCAGAGCAGAGCCTGGCCGCCGCCGCCGGCATCCGCTCGATTCCAACCCTGATGGCCTTCCGTGACAAGGTGCTCGTGTTCTCCCAGCCCGGCGCGCTGAATGCGTCTTCCCTGGACGAGCTCATCGCGGGTGTGCGGAACCTGGACATGGACGAGGTGCGCACCACCATCGCCGCCCAGCAGGCCGCCGCCCAGGCCCAACCGGCCTCCGCCTAACCGGCAGTCTCGGCAGCCGACCGCCGTGAGCGCCCGCAATACCCCCGCGACGGAACGAGTACCGATGCTGGGAACAGTCGCGCTCGGCCTGCGGCAGAACCTGCCCCAATTCATGCTGCTGGTGGCCGTCAACGCCCTCGTCGGCGGCACCCTCGGCCAGGAACGCACGGTCCTGCCGCTCCTGGCGGACCAGGTCTTCCACCTCGACCGCTACACGAGCGCGCTGACCTACATCGTCGCGTTCGGCCTGGCCAAGGCCGGCACCAACTACTTCGCCGGCACCCTCTCCGACCGGTTCGGGCGCAAGCCCGTGCTCGTCGCCGGCTGGTTGATTGCGCTGCCCGTGCCGTTGCTGCTGATCTTCGGCCCGACCTGGGGCTGGATCGTGGCCGCCAACGTCATCCTCGGCATCAGCCAGGGACTGACCTGGTCCACCACGGTGATGATGAAGATGGACCTCGTCGGCCCGAACCGGCGAGGCCTGGCCATGGGGTTCAACGAGGCGGCCGGCTACCTGGGCCTGGCCAGCACGGCCCTGGCCACCGGGTACATCGCCGCCGAGTACGGGCTGCGTCCCGGCCCCTTCCTGCTCGGCGCCGTCTACATCGCCCTGGGCACCGGGCTCTCGGTGGTCTTCGTGCGCGAAACACACCAGCACGCGAAAGCGGAGGCGGCCGGCCATGTGTCCGTGCACGCCCATGCCGGCGGCGACCTGAGCAACCGGCAGGTGTTCACCCTCACCAGTTTCCGGGACCGGTCGCTGTCCTCGGTCAGCCAGGCCGGCCTGGTCAACAATCTCAACGACGGCTTGGCCTGGGGGTTGTTCCCGATCCTGTTCGCCGCAGGCGGCCTGAGCATCGCGCGCATCGGCATCCTGGCGGCCGTCTACCCGGCCGTCTGGGGAGCCGGCCAGCTCATCACCGGCGGCCTGTCCGACCGGATCGGCCGCAAGTGGTTGATCGTCGGCGGGATGATCGTGCAGGCACTCGCCCTCGGCCTGGTCGCCGGCGGCCACAGCTTCGAGATCTGGCTGGTCGCCGCCGTGCTGCTCGGCGCCGGAACGGCCATGGTCTACCCGACCCTGCTGGCCGCGATCGGGGACGTCGCCCACCCGGAGTGGCGAGCCCGATCCGTGGGCATCTACCGCCTGTGGCGTGACGGCGGATTCGCCGTGGGCGCGCTGCTCTCCGGCCTGCTGGCCGACGCCTTCGGAATCCCCGCCGCGGTCGCCGTCGTCGCGGTCCTCACCGCCGCCTCTGGGCTGATCGTCGCCGTCCGAATGCGCGGCAGCGACCACGTCCCACGGACCGCCTGAATAGGTGACCGTATACCCCATGGGGTATCTTGGTTTTAACGAGTTCAACGAACAGGAGAAACATATGTGCCGAGCGGTTACGTGCAAGAAGTGCGGGAAAACGACATGGGCGGGGTGCGGTCAGCACGTCGACCAGGTGATGCGCGGCGTCCCCGGCGCCGAGCGGTGCCGCGGACACGAGAATGACGCCCCGACCAAGGGCTTCTTCGCCCGGCTGTTCTCCGGCAGCTGATCAGTTCAAAGAAAGACAGAAGTCGCCCCTGAGTATCCTCAGGGGCGATTTTTTTGATTGCCCTGTCGCCGACCCCGGGCAACACTGGGGAACGCGGTCTGTTGCTCTTCACTTCCGACAAGGAGGCCGGTTATGGGCAAGAAGAAGAAGAAAAATTCCGACCGCAGGACGGGGCGAAGCTCCGCCGCAAGCAGTACGAGGCAGAACTGGCCCCGCTGCAGGGCGAGTTGGTCGCCATGCAGGAGTGGGTGAAATCCACCGGGGCCAAGATCTGCATCGTCTTCGAGGGACGCGACACGGCCGGCAAGGGCGGCACGATCAAGCGCATCGTCGAGCGGGTCAGCCCCCGGGTGTTCCGGGTGGTGGCGCTCCCCACCCCGACCGAGCGGGAAAAGTCCCAGATGCACATCCAGCGCTACATGGAGCACTTCCCGGCCGCGGGCGAGGTGGTCATCTTCGACCGCAGCTGGTACAACCGCGCGGGCGTCGAGCCCGTGATGGGCTTCTGCACGCCGGAACAGACCGAGCATTTCCTGAGCATGACGCCGCTGGTCGAGAAGGCGATGGAAGACTCCGGGATCATCCTGCTCACGTACTGGCTGGAGGTCAGCGCGGACGAGCAGACCCGGCGACTCGAGAGCCGCATCAACGATCCCCGCAAGACCTGGAAACTCTCGCCGATGGACCTCAAGTCCTACGGCCGCTGGTACGACTACTCGCGCGCCAGGGACGCCATGTTCGAGGCGACCGACACCGCCTGGGCGCCCTGGTACGTCGCACACACCGACGACAAGAAGCGCGGCCGGCCCAATATTATCAGCCACCTGCTCAGCCAGGTGCCGTACGAACCGTTCCCCGGGCTCGACGTCGAGCTGCCGAAACGGCAGAAGGCCGGCCACTACCGCGAACCGACACTGATGATGCGGCAGATCCCAACCCCGTACTGAGCGATGCCCCGCGTTGGACAGCGGTGCCCGAAGAAGTCACTGCTGGGAGAAAACACGGGGGAACAGGTGATCAGGAGAAGCTCATGAAGCACAGTTACGAAGTCCCCGCAGGGCCCGCGGCTGCCGCCTCGGCGGCGAGCTGGTACGCACTCACACCCGAGGAGGTGGCGAGCCGGCTGGGGGTGGACCCGGCCACGGGGCTGAGCGCCGACACGGCCCGGCAGCGGATGCAGGAGAAGGGCCCGAACGCGCTGGTCGCCGCCAAGCCGGAGCCGGTCTGGAAGCGGTTCTTCAAGCACTATCGCGACTACATGCAGATCGTGCTCGTCGCCGCCGTGCTGGTCAGCCTGCTGATCAATGAGTACGGGACCGCTGTGGGGCTGGCCGTGCTGACGCTGTTCAACGCCTGGCTGGGATACCACCAGGAGGGCAAGGCTGAAGCGGCCGCGGCCTCCCTGGGGAAGATGATGAAGTCGGTGGCCAAGGTGCGCCGCGACGGCGACATCGCCGAGATCCCCGCCGACCAGATCGTGCCGGGCGACATCGTGGTCGTCGATGCGGGCGACCGCGTGCCCGCCGACGGCCGCGTGATCCTGGCGGCGACCCTGCAGGTGGAGGAAGGCGCCCTGACCGGCGAGAGCGTGGCGGTCGAGAAGAACACCGAGGCCATCGGGCGTTCCGACGTGCCGCTCGGCGACCGCCTCAACATGGCGTTCATGAACACCAACGTGACCCGCGGCCACGGTGAAATCCTCGTCACCACGACGGGCATGGGCTCAGAGGTCGGCCACATCGCCAACATGCTGGCCAGCCAGAAGGTGGAGAAGAGCCCGCTCACCAGGCAGGTGGACCGGCTCACCATCTTCATCATCATCGCGGCACTCTTCGCCTTCGTGGCGATCGTGGTGATGGGCCTGATCCAGGGCGAATCCTTCACGGTGCTCTTCGGCATCGGCGTGGCCCTGGCCGTCGGCTCCATCCCCGACGCGCTGCCTGCCGTCGTGACGACGATCCTGTCCGTGGGCTCGGTCAACATGGCCCGGAAGAACGCCATCATGAAGGTCCTGCCCGCGGCCCCGACGCTGGGCTCCACGTCGGCCATCAACTCCGACAAGGCCGGAACCCTGACACTGAACCAGATGACGGCGCGAGAGATCACAACCGTGCAGCACCACTACACCGTGAGTGGGGAGGGCTACAGCTTCGACGGTCAGGTGCAGCGCACGACCGGCGACGCCGAGCGCAACCTGGACTACGTGATGTTCTCGTGCGCACTGTGCAACGACTCCGACATCTAGGACGGCCAGGTGGTCGGTGACCCCACCGAGGGTGCCCTGTACGTGCTCGCCCAGAAGGGCGGCATGGACGTGCGGGAGTTCCGCCGGAGTCATCCGCGCGTGGCGTCGGTGCCGTTCGACTCCGACTACAAGTTCATGGCCACCTTCCACCTGATGACCGGGGCCGACGGCCGGCCGGTGATCCGGGCCTATGTGAAGGGCGCCCCCGACGTGCTCCTCTCCCGGTCTTCGTCGGGACGGATGCCGGGCGGCCGAGCGGAACCCCTCAGCGCGGAGACGCGCAAGAAGGTGCTGGCCGAGAACGACCGGATCGCGGCCAGGGTCGACGGGTGCTCGCCCTGGCCCAGCGCGAGTTCGACCCGTCGACGTTCGACCCGGCCGGCGGCCTGATGGCGTTGATGCAGGATCTGGAACTGTCGGCGCTGATCGGCGAGGTCGACCCGCCGCGCGCCGAGGCGGTGGCCGCGATCGCCACGGCGAAGCGGGCCGGCATCCGGGTGCGGATGATCACCGGCGACCAAGCCGTCACCGCGGCCGCGATTGCGGCGGAGCTGGGCATCGAGGGCCGCGCGGTGACCGGTGCGGAGTTCGCAGCCATGAGCGACGCGGAGGCCGACAGCCAGGTGGACGAGATCGGCGTGATCGCCCGGGTAGCCCCGGAGCACAAGGTCAGGCTCGTGCAGGTGCTCAAACGCAAGGGCCACATCGTCGCGATGACCGGCGACGGCGTGAACGACGCGCCGGCCATCGCTGCGACCGACATCGGGATCGCGATGGGCATCACGGGCACCGACGTCGCCAAGCAAGCGGCCAAGATGATCCTGGCCGACGACAACTTCGCCACCATCGTGGCCGCGGTCGAGCAGGGCCGGCTGGTCTATGACAACCTGCAGAAGTTCATTCGCGTCCAGGTTGCCAACCTGTTCATGTTCATCCTGGCGTTCCTCGGCTCGTCGGCCTTCGCCATCGCGGGGACGGCGCTGCTCGACCCGGCCCAGGTGCTCTGGATCCACATGGCGATCGTCGCACCCATCGGCGCCGTGATGGGCCTGGACCTGTCGACGCCGGGCATCATGGACCGAAGGCCCCGGCCGTTCAACGAACCGATCATCGTGCGCGCGATGATGATCCGGCTGCTCCTGGTGGGGCTGTTCATGGCCGCCGCGACGCTGGTCCTCGTGCAGATCGGCAAGACCAGCTATGACTCGCTCGAGGTCGAACAGACCATGGCCATCGTCGGCCTCGGGTTGATGAACATCAGCGTCGCGCTCAACCTGCGCTACCCCACCGAGAGCGCCTTCGGGCCGTCCACGTTGTCCAACTCGAGACTGCTCTGGGCCTTCGCCCGGGCCGTCATCGGCTCGATGCTGATCACGCAGATCCGGCTGCTGCAGGACGTGTTCGGCACCGTTCCCCTCACCGGCGCCCAGTGGGCGATCTGCCTGGTGCCGGCCGTGGCACTGCTGCTGCTCGGCGAGCTGGGCAAGTTCTTCATCCGGGCCCGGACCCGGACCCGATACGCCGAGCCGGCCACGGCCCAGGTGGCTCTGCCCGTGGCCGCCGACCGGGTGGACTTGTAGTCAGAACAGACCGCGGCGTTCAGGGGCGCGGAGGCCGCGCCCCGGTCGTGTCGGCGGGATCGCGCTGTCGTCGGCTGGCGAACAGAATCGGGATCCCGATGAGTTCCACGAGGCCGCCGATCACCAGCGAGGTCCCGTATCCCCAGAGGTCGGCGGAGCGACCGAGGCCCGGCTGGATGAATACCCCACCGAAGCTTCCGAACAGCGAGTCGAAGGACAGCACGGTCGCGCGCTGCTTCGACGGGATCATGTCGTTGAGGTAACCCTGCCGCACCGGTGCGGCGACGGCGACCACGAACCCCCAGACCGCCAGGAATACGACCGCGAGGGAGAACAGACTGTTCAGGCCGAGCACGACGAGCGCGGCGACGCTGGTGAGGGAAGCCCCGATCACCATGGTGGTGCGCCGGGCGAACAGGCCGCGGATCCGGGGCGCAAGAATGCCGCCGGCCACCTGCGCCACGGAGAGGATCGCAGCGGCCAGCCCGGCGATGGAATACGCCGACGGGTCGCCGTAGAGGTCGAGCAGGTAGGGCTGCAGCGCATAGAAGGCATAGATCCCGACTCCGGAGGCGAACGGCGCGGACAGAATCACGTAGCGCACGGAGCGCTTCCCGAGCCCGTGCTCGATCGACTGGGTCAGCACGTTCCGGGTCGCCTTGAGCGGACCCGTCCCGCGATCAGGGGTGAAACCGAGGTCCTTCATCACGACGGACGCGAACAGGAACATCAGGATCAGCACCCCGGCGCGCAGCAGGAACGGAACCCCGAGATCGGTCGCCTGCGCGATCACGCCGCCGAGCACCGAGCCGGCGAACATCGCGATGCCCGTCACTGCGAGCCCGCGGCCGAACACGGCCTCCCAGCTGCCGGTGTACCCGGTCCACGTCAGCGCGTCGAACAGCCAGGCGTCCACCGCGCCGGAAAAGAAGGTGAAGCCGAGCCCCAGCAACACGGACACGACCGCCCACCAGACGAACGAAGCATGCCAGAGCCACAGCATCCAGTACAGCCCGGTGGTGACGGACAGGGTGACCGTCCCGAGCAGATAGGAGACCTTCCTCCCCGCCGTATCGGCGACCACCCCGGTCGGGATCTCGAAAATCACCATGCCCACGGTGAAGAACGCGTTCGCGGCGAAGGCTTCGAAGTTCGACAGCCCCGCGTCGAGCAGGAACAGGGTGTTGATGCCCCAGATGAACGACGCCGCCAGCGTGTTGCCGAGCAGCAGGACCAGGTAGATTCGCTGCACCCGCAGCGCCGCGGGGTTCACACCCCACGACCCATCGGCACGCTCCAGCCCGTCACACCTGCAATCATCGACCCGGTCGGCGTGGATGGCTACGCCTCGGAAGCCACGAAGAGCGGATGATCGCGGCCGGACGGCGACGATGACCGGCGGTCACGTCGCCGCCCGAGCGGCGCCCCGGGTAACCCCCGGCGTTACTTCAGGATGCGGATGAGCTTCTTGTTGGCGAACTCCGCGATGCCGAAGCGGCCCAGTTCCCGTCCGAAGCCGGACCGCTTCACTCCGCCGAAGGGAAGTTCCGGACCGTCGAGGAGCGAGCCGTTGATGAAGACCATCCCGGCGTCGATCTGATCGGCGATGCGCAGGGCCTGCTCCGGATCCGTCGTGAAGAGGTAGGACCCCAGGCCGTAGGGGATGTCGTTGGCCACCTGCACGGCCTCGGCCTCGTCCTGCACGCGGTAGACGGCCGCGACCGGGCCGAAGAACTCTTCCCGGTAGGCGTCGCTCTGCGGGGAGACTCCGGTGAGTACCGTGGGCGAGAAGAAGGCGCCGTCGCGGCGCCCGCGGGCGTGAACGGTGGCGCCCTGGGTCTCGGCGCGCTGGAGCTGCTCCTCGAGGCCCTCGGCGGCACCGAGGGACGAGAGCGGGCCCAGCGTCGTGTCCGGAGACAGGGGGTCTGCAGGGATCTTGCCGGTCATCTTCGCCGTGAAGCTCTCCACGAAGGCGTCGTACAGGCCGTCGATCACGATGAACCGCTTGGCCGCGTTGCAGGACTGGCCGGAGTTGTCCATGCGAGCCTCGACGGCGGCGTCGACGGCTTCCTCGAGGTCGTCCGTGCTGAGCAGAATGAACGGGTCGGATCCGCCGAGTTCGAGCACGACCTTCTTGAGGTTGCGGCCTGCGACCTCGGCGACGGCGGCTCCCGCCCCCTCAGAACCGGTCAGGGACACGCCGCAGACGCGGGGATCCGGGATGATGATGTCGGCGATCTGGGCGCTGGACGCGTAGAGGTTGCGGTACGCGCCCTCCGGGAAGCCGGCATCCGTGAATATCTGCTCGATGGCGGCGGCCGATTCGGGGCACTGCGAGGCGTGCTTGAGCAGGATCGTGTTGCCGAGCACCAGGTTCGGGCCGGCGAAGCGGGCGACCTGGTAGTAGGGGAAGTTCCACGGCATGATCCCGAGGAGCACGCCGAGGGAGGCGTTGCGGATGAAGGCGGAGCCTTCCCCGCCGAGGAGCTCGATCGGTTCGTCGGCGAGGAACGCCTCGCCGTGGGTCGCGTAGTAGGAGTAGATGTCGGCGGAGAAGTCGACCTCGCCGAGCGCCTGCTCGACGGGCTTGCCCATCTCGCGCACGATGAGTTCGGCGAGGTGCTCGCGGCGCTCGGTGTGCAAGTCGGCGACGCGCTGCATCAGGGCGGCACGCTCGGCCACCGACGTGCGGCGGGAGAAGTCGCTGTGGGCACGGTCCGCGGTGCCGACGGCGTCGGTCACCTCCGTGTCCGTTGCCAGGGCAAAGCTGGTTCCGCTGGCCCCGGTGGCGGGGTTCGTGACTACGTATTTGTTCATGTTTTCTCCACAGGTTTCTTCGCTGACGCCGATTGAGAATGGGCCCGTTGCTGCCGGAGCAGGCCGGGTTCGTGTCGTTACAGTCTGCCGCAATCAGAGCTTTTAGGGAGCATTTGCGCCGACCGATCTCGGGCCCGCCGGCTCTCACACCCGGCCCCGGCGCTCAACGGAGGTTGTAGTACTCCCGGTGCACGTTCGCCGCCCTGACGCCTGACCGCTGCAGGCCCTTCTGGAAGGCGTTCACCATCACCTCGGGCCCGCAGATGAACGCTGACAGTTCCCGGGGCGGGCACTCGGCCGCCCCGAGGACGCCCGCCAGGCTCAGCCGCGGCTCGGTTGAGGTGTCGATCAGGTGCAGGTGGATGGAATCGTGGCGGGCCGCCAGCTCGCGGATCTCCGCGCCGTACGGTGCGGGCCCTCGGGAACTGAAGTAGAGGTCGACGCGGGTGGGCAGAGTGCCGGGTGTGGCGTCCCGGAGCCAGCTGAGGATCGGCGCGACGCCGATGCCGCCGGCGATCCACACCTGCCGCTCGGTGCCCCGACGGTAGTCGAAGTGACCGTGCGGGCTGTTGATCACCGCCGGCATGCCCGGGGCGACCAGGTTCGCGATGTCGGAGGTGAAGTCCCCGAGCGCCCCGACCGCGACCCGCACGTTGGCGTCCGCGGGTGCGCTGGCGATGCTGAACGGATGCCGGTGCCAGCCGTCCCTGGCCTCGAGGTGCAGGATGGCGAACTGGCCGGCCCGGTACTCGAAGCGTCGGCCCAGCGGCTTCAGCGCAATCTCGACCAGCTTGTCGGAGATCGGCTGCACGGACTCCACCTGGTAGTCGTAGGTGCGGGCGAAGCGACGGGCGAGCAGTTCCCGGTAGAGGTAGAAGGCCAGCCCCGTGCCGCCGATGACGAGGTAGGTCCACCGGAGCACGGCCGAGCCGAACATGCTTCCGTCGAGCAGGCCGTGCACGAAGCCGAAGGCGACGAACACCCCGGTGAAGCGGTGGACGAAGCGCCAGAGGGCGTAACTGCGGAACGGGATGCCGGCCAGGCGCACCACTCTCGAGCCCGTCACTCTGGGGAGACTCCCCAGCACCTGCAGCCGCAGCCGTTTCGGCACGAACGAGAGCCAGCGCGGCGCGATCGCCCAGACGGTGAGCAGGGCGAGGCCGATGAGCCCGATCTGGCCGAGCTTCGGGCCGATGTCCGTTGCCTGCACGTCCGCGGTCACCAGGGCGTGCAGGGAGATCGCGACCATCCCGGCGATGTTGACCCTGCGGTGCCACAGCGCGGCGTGGTCGATCCCGTTGAACCATTGCTCGACCGAGCGGAGGGTGCTGATCAGAACCAGGCCGATGGAGAGCAGGAGCACGCCCTCGGCGCCGAGGAATTCCCCGAGAAGCTGGGGAAGACCTTCGCCGGCCGGCCGGAACACGACCCACAGCACGGCGAGGGCGCCCACGAGCGCGGCGATGCTGAGCGGCCCGATCAGCTTGGCGTCGAGCCAGGCCCTGCGATAGTGCGGTCTCTGCGGGGCAAGCTCGGTATCCGGGGTCATCGGCATACGTTACCCCGGAGCAGAGCACTTCTCCCCCGATTTCCGTTCAGCCGTCGGGTTCGACGACCCGGTCGCGGTCCCACGGCGTCGCCCAGCGGAGCTCTTCGAACATGCGCGAGAGGACGATGGCGGTGAACCCCCAAACCAGTTTGCCGTCGACGGTGAACGCCGGGGCGCGGTAGCTGCGGTTGCCGTAGGTGTGCGTCGTGCTCACCCGGTTGGCCGGGTCGAGCAGGTCCGCCACGGGCATCCGGAACACGTCGACGGTTTCGTCGTGGTCGATCGCGGCCACCTGGGACGGGCGCGTCCACCACGCCGGCACGGGCGTGACGAGATGGTTGCTCACGGGCACCGCCAGCGCCGGAAGGGTGCCGAGCGGTTCGAGCCCGTGCGGGTCGAGTCCCGTCTCCTCGACGGCCTCCCGCAGCGCCGCCGCGATCGGGCCGGCGTCGGCGGCCTCGAGTCGGCCGCCCGGGAAGGCGATCTGCCCCGGGTGACTCCCGAGGGTGGCCGCCCGCCGCAGCAGGAGCACATCCAGATCTCGTCCGACGTGCCCGTTCCCCTGCCCCGGCGTCCGCGCCGGCCCACTGGCGGGCGCACTCGCGGGCGCGGAGTCGAGAACACCGAACAGCACGAGCACGGCGGCGTGGCGGGCGCGGGACGAGTCCGGCAGCACCCGCGACAGGTCGGTGCGCCAGTCGAGACCGCGCTCGCAGAGCGCCGCCAGCTCGGCACTGGGGTGGTCGGCACTGGGGTGCTCGGCACTGGGGTGGTCGGCGCGCGGGTGGTCAGGCACGTCGGGTGGTCAGGCACGTCGGGTGGTCAGGCACGTCGGGTGGTCAGGCACGTCGGGCATGCTACCAGCCATCCTGCAGCACCTCGTCGAGCCGGTCCACGAAGAAGTCGGCGCTCTCCCGGCTCAGGCACAGGGGCGGTTTGATCTTGAGCACGTTCTGCCGCTCCGAGGTGGGCTGCACGATCACGCCGAGCTCCAGCATCCGTTCGCAGATCGCTGTCGTCTCACTGGTCGCCGGTTCCAGGGAGTCCCGATCGCGCACGAGCTCCACTCCCAGATACAGGCCCATGCCGTGCACCATCCCGATCAGAGGATGCCGCTCCGCGAGGAGCGCGAGCCGGCCCGCCAGGTGCCGGCCGACGGCATCCGCATTCTCCTGCAGGGATTCGTCCCGGATGACGTCGAGCACGGCCAGGCCCGCGACGCAGCTGACCGGGCTGCCGCCGGCCGAGGAAAAGAAGTTGCCCTCGCGGGCCAGGGATTCGGCGATGTCGCGGCGGGTGAGCACCGCGCCGAGCGGATAGCCGTTGCCCATGGCCTTGGCCACGGTGATGATGTCCGGGACGACGCCCTGCTGCGCCGAGCCCCAGAAGTGGCTGCCGAGGCGGCCGTAGCCGACCTGCACCTCGTCGGCGATGCACAGCCCGCCGTGGGCACGGATCTGTTCGTAGACGAGGCCGAGGTAGCCCTCCGGGGGCACGACGCCGCCGGCGTTGCCCAGCACGGGCTCGGAGATGAAGGCGGCCAGGTCGCCTCCGGGGCCGTCCGGGTCGGCCAGGAGGTGCGCCAGATCGGCCGCGTAGTCCGCCGCCGCCGCGGCGCCTCGGTGCCGACCCCGATAGGAGTTCGGTGCATCGATGATGTGCACCCAGTCGGGCCGCGAGGCCACGGCGTGCGGGTTGTCGAAGGCGGAGGTCGACACGGCGTCGGACGCCATCGTCCAGCCGTGGTAGCCCTCCCGGAGGGCGACGACGCCGCCCCGGCCGGTGTGGATCCGGGCCAGGCGCAGGGCCAGGTCTACGGCCTCGCTCCCGCTGTTGACCAGCAGCACGGTGTCGAGGCCGGGGTCGGGCGATTTGGCCACGATCCGCTCGCAGAGGTCGGCCAGCGCCGAGTAGAGGAACCGGGAATTCGTGTTCAGCAGCCGCAGCTGGTCGCCCACGGCCCGGCTGAACCGGGGGTGGCTGTGTCCGATCACGGCGACGTTGTTGACCATGTCGACGTAGGAGCGGCCCCGGGTGTCGATGAGCAGTTCGCGCCACCCCCGTTCGATCTGCGGCGGCTGCTCGTAGTACTTCTCCTGCGCGGCGGCCATGACGGCGGCGCGCCGGGCCAGCTCCCCCGCGGGGTCGACGACGGATGCCTGCGGCGCCATCCCGAGCCACCGCGCCGGGTCCGGGGCGAGTCGGGCCCAGGCGGCGGCGCGGGAGGGCTGCGCGAAGTGCGGGGCCGGCAGGCCCGGGCGGGTGAGCTCCTGCACGGTCACCCGGCCGGCCGGGCTCGAAACGCCCAGGGTCTCCCCCGCGGCGACCGCTGCCCCGGGTGTGAGACCCGACGTGACGCCGCCGATGCGCAGCTCGATCCCGGCCAGGGCCAGGACCAGGCTGTCCCCGTCACCCTCCTCTGTGACCTCGACGGCGGTGACCACGGCGTCCGCGGGCGCGATGAGCTCCGATCCGGCGGGCAGGAAGACCTCGGTGAACAGGGCGAACGTGTGCGGTTCCCGCCGCGACAGCGACTGGGTCCGGGTGAGCCGGAACTGGCCGTAGGGGGCGACGGCGACGCGGCGACGGGTGAGGGCTGCGCGCGCGAGCTGCCCCTCGGCATCCGTTTGCTGCCAGAGGCCGTCGGCCAGGGCCGGGCTGGTCACCGTGAAGTCGAGCAGTTCGCAGTCGCCACCGGCGAGCGCGGGGATCAGCGGCACGATCCTGTCGGGGGCGATCGTTTCGGGCTCGGCACCGGCCCGGGACGGCCGGCCCAGCGCCTGCCGGATGGCCGCCTCCGCCTCCTCCCAGCCGATCGCGCTGGCCGCGGCGAACACGTGCCATTCCGCGTCCATCCGGTGGCGGGCGTAGTCGTTGTCCTCGTCGATGCGCACCTGCTGCTCGCCGCTGGCCACCAGCACCGCCCCGCGGAGCACGATCAGCGGCCAGAGCGCTACGATCTCGTCGTCGGTCAGGGGAACCACCTCGTCGAAGGCGACGATCGCCTCGAGGGCCGCGAACGGATTGTCCGGAACGTGGTGCAGCACGGATGCGGTGGTGACCGCGAGCTCCGCGACCAGCCACCCGGTTCCGAGGTCGCCGAAGTCGATGACCCCCTCGGGCAGGTGGTGGCCGTTCGGCAGCACCCGGCAGATCACGTTGTCATCGGTGATGTCCCCGTGGATGGTCTGCAGCCGGAGGCCGGACACCACGCCCGCGAGGCGCGCGGCGGCGCTGTCGGCGATGGCGCTCAGCCGCGCCCGGGTCTCCTCCTCGGGCACCCAGTGCACCAGCAGGTCGATCACGGCTTTCGCGTTGCGCAGGTCCCACTGCAACGTGCGGTCGAGCCCGTCCGCCGCGAAGTCCCGCAGGTGCATTGCCGTCGTGCCCGAGAGCCGGCCCAGCGCCCTGACCACCGGCGGGGCCAGATAGCCCTGCGCCTCGAGCGAGGGCCCTTCGATGAACGTCAGCAGCCGCACGGGGAGGGTGGCCTCCGCGGCCGGCCAGTGCTGACGGATGCTGCCGTTCAGTCCGTGCACCGGCCGCGGCACCCGCATCCCGCGTGCGGACAGGTACTCCATCACCGCGTCCTGCGCGGCCAGCTCCGTGGCGGAGAAGGCGGGGTTGTCGACCTTGAGCACGTACCGCTGGGCGCCTGGAGCCGCGTCATGGCGCGTGATCAGGAAGTTGCGGTCCTGCTGGCTGCCGAGTTCGCGGGCCGTGCCCAGGACCCCGAAAAGCGACGCCGCCATGGACTCGGCGTCCGTCGTGGTGATGTCCGGGCGGACGAGTCCCTCGCCACTGAAGAAATCAAAATCGGACACGTCGACGCTCCTCGCAGTTCGCGCACTGAATCCCGGCCGCCTGCCTGCACGACCACGGAATGCGGATTCCGTACTTTTTGGACTTGTTTTGGTTGTTTACGTCCGTTATTTTGGGTGACAATGACGGATAGCCTAATATAGCTTCAGAGAATGAAAATTCTTCTAGTTGGAGCCGGCGGCGTCGGCGACGCTTTCGCCAAGATCATCGCTCGCCGTTCCTTCTATGAACTGATCGTGGTCAGCGACTACGACCTCCGCCGCGCGGAGCGCACCGTCGCTTCGATCTCAGCCAAGCACGGAGAAGACGTCTCCGCTCGGTTCAAGGCCGTGCAGATCGACGCATCAGACCCCGAGCGGGTGGCAGCAGTTGCCCTCGAGCACGGGGCCACCCACGTGATGAATGCCGTCGAACCGAAGTTCGTTTCCAGCATATTCGCGGGATCCCTCGCTGCCGGTGCCGACTACGTCGACATGGCGATGAGCATGTCAAAGCCGCATCCCACCGACCCGCTCGCCCAGACCGGGGTCAAACTCGGCGACGAGCAGTTCGCGCAGGCCGCCGATTGGGAGAACACCGGACGCCTGGCCCTGGTCGGGATGGGCGTGGAGCCGGGGCTCTCTGACGTGTTCGCGCGGTACGCTTCCGACCACCTGTTCAGCGAGATCGACGAACTCGGCACCCGTGATGGCGCGAACCTGATCGTCCGGGACGAGAACGGCAATGAGATCTTCGCACCGTCGTTCAGCATCTGGACCACAATCGAAGAGTGCCTCAACCCTCCGGTGATCTTCGAAAGGGACCGCGGCTGGTTCACGACGGCCCCGTTCAGCGAGCCCGAGATGTTCGACTTCCCCGAGGGGATCGGCCCGGTCGAGTGCGTGAACGTTGAGCACGAAGAGGTGCTCCTAATGCCGCGCTGGCTAGAAGCGAAGCGGGTCACCTTCAAATACGGGCTCGGTGAGGAATTCATCGGCGTTCTGAAGACCCTGCACCTGCTCGGCCTCGACAGCGTCGAACCGGTGCGAGTGCGAGCCGCGGCCGGTTCCGCGATGGTCGCTCCCCGCGACGTCGTCGCGGCCTGCCTGCCTGACCCGGCGTCAATCGGACCCCGAATGACGGGAAAGACCTGCGCCGGCGTATGGGTCACCGGCTTGGGGCTGGACGGTGCCCCCCGAGAGGTCTACCTGTACCACGTCAGCGACAACGAGTGGACGATGAAGGAATACGACGCCCAGTGCGTGGTGTGGCAGACCGCACTCAATCCGGTGATTGCGTTGGAATTGCTCGCCGGAGGCGAGTGGGGCGGCGTCGGAGTACTGGGCCCGGAAGCCTTTGATGCAAAGCCTTTCCTCGAGTTGATGCAGGCACCCGAGCCCGCCGGCTACGGCCAGTCGTGGGGTTTCCAGGACCGCTTGCGCGGCTGAATGCGAGGAATCAGACCACAGGACGGTCGGTCGACTCGCGGGCACGCAGCACGTTCTTGACGGACGGCGGGCCGCTCCGCGAGTCACCATCGAGCCGGCTGAGCAGGAAATTGACCGCCGCTGTGGCCGTTTCCTCCGGGCTCAGGTCTACGGAGGTGATCGCCGGAGTGCTACTGCGGGTCTGCTCGGAATCAGACCCGGCAACGATCATCACGTCTCCGGGGATGGTGATGCCCGATTCCCAGAGACGCGCCTGCAGTCCGGAGGCATGCCGCCCCGTCAAACAGTAGATTCCGTCGGGTACCGGCTCCCCCGACTGCAGCATCGCCTCGGCGACGATTCGACCACCGCTCTCCCCGGAACGCTCGTCCTCCCGGTAGACGATCGCCTTCTGGCCCCGTCCGGCGCACCAGGAGCGATAGGCAATCTCGCTGTCCGCATTCCAGGCATTGGCATCCGTACCGGCGACGAGTGCGACACGCCGCGCGCCGCGGTCGAGCAGGTGGGCGAAGACCTCCGCCGCATCGGCCACGGTGCCCGTTCCGATCCAGTCAGTAAAGTCAGGCCGTTCCACGTCTCGGCCCACCGACACCAGAGGGATGCCGTTGCGCTTCAGCAATCCGATCACGGGATCGTTGCCGACCGGATCGGAAATGATGAAGCCGTCCACGGCGAGCGCGATCCCCGGCACGCTTCCGGTTGTCGGGTCACGCACCAGCATCAACCCGAACCCGCGGTCAAGCGCGGCCACGGCGGCGGCCCCGGCGAACCGCACGAAGTAGTCCACACCGACCGGCAGGTAGGAATCCAGGGTGTCGAGAGGGCGGATCACCAGCCCGAGAATGCCGAGACGATTGCTGCGGAGCCCCCGCGCGATCGCATCCGCGCTGTAGCCGAGGCTCGAGGCGGCATCGAGGACTCTCTGCCGCGTGGCCTCCGCCACCACACCCTTGCCGTTCAGGGCATGAGAAACAGTTGTGATCGAAACCCCGGCATTGCGCGCGACATCGTGAATGGTGACTCGCCGACCTGAAGTGCTCACGAGGAGCACTCTACTCCGTCAAATCAATTCACAAATCGTTTTGCATATTTCTCGACCAAAACGTTTTGTTCCGCTAGGTTCCTAAACACTGCACGGTCCGCCATCTCCCTCTCCAAGAAAATTAGGGGCTCCATATGAAGAAGAAAGCAGTCACCGCTCTGGCGGTACTCACCCTGGCTCTGACCGGCTGCGCCGGTGCGCCCCAGAGTTCCGAGGGCCCGAGCCTCGCCACCGACGATCTCCTGGTCACCACGCCAGAGGCCGCTGGCGAGCTCGACCTCGCCACCTGGAACCTACCCTTCGGCGAGCCTGCATCGCTCGACCCGATCAAGGCCTTCAACTACCCCGAGAACACTGTCGTCGCAAACCTCTGCGAAGGTCTGATGCAGCTGCAGCCCGACTACAGCATCACACCCAACCTGGCCGAGAAGGTGGAAAGCCCCGACGCGTCGACGTACATCTACACCGTGCGTCAGGGTGTCACCTTCTGGGACGGCCAGCCGATGACCACCGAGGACGTTCTCTTCAGCCTGGGTCGTCAGCTCGACCCGAACGAGGGCAGCTACTGGGCCGGGGGCATTGTCGACAACATCGCTTCCATCAACCAGACCGGTGATTGGGAGGTCACCGTCAAGCTCAAGGCACCGGATGCGACCTTCAACTCCTACATGGTCACCCCCGTGGGCACTGTGGTGGAAAAGGCACACCGCGAAGCCGCCGGCGAAGGCTACGGAACCCCCGCCGGCCTGGTCATGTGCACGGGCCCCTTCTCCGTCGGCGCTTGGAACGAGGGCCAGTCCATCTCCCTCCAGCGCAATGACAGCTATTGGAACGAGGACAGGGCAGCCAAGACCGCGCAGGTCGACATCAATTTCATCGTCGACTCCGCAGCCATCGCCAGCGCCCTGTCCACCGGTGCCATCGACGGCTCCTACGACGTGCCGTTGGGTGCGCTGAGCACCCTTCAGGACTCCACCGAGGGCACTCTCAACCTCGGACGTTCGCTGCAGCTGGTCGCCATCATCGGCACCGGCAAGGGCGCGTTCGCTGACCCTGCCGTGCGCAAGGCCCTCATGATGGCCACCGATCGGGAAGCCATCGCATCTACGGTGTTTGAAGGAACGGCCCAGGCCTCCCGATCGCTGATCCCCGACAACGGCTGGGCTTACGGCACGACAAAGTTCGAATCCGGCCGGGCCAAGCTCGCGCCGACCGGCGTCGACATCGACGGAGCTAAGGAAGCGCTCAAGGCTGCCACGGTCGACCTGACTCAGCCGATCAAGATCGTTTACCCCTCCGAGCGCACGTACTACGCCGACATCATCTCGGAGATCGCCAACGGCGCTGCTGCCATCGGGCTGACGGTGGAGCCGGAAGGAATCCCGAGCGCCCAGTTCGGTGCGTTCTTCTCAGACCCGAAGGCACGCGAGGGCCACGACGCGTTTGTGACCAACAACTACATGGACGTGCCGGACCCGCTCGCCTTCCTCCGGACCATTATGGGCACCGGCGGATCTCAGAACTACAACGAGTACAGCAACCCGGAGGTCGACGACCTGCTCGCCGAGGCCGCCGCCACGACCGACGAAGACAAGCGCGCTGCGCTCGTGAATCAGATCCAGGACATCGCCATGACAGACCTGCCCTGGATCCCGATCGCCGACCCCTCGGTGCGACTGTTCCTCAACAAGCGGGTTACGGGCGTCCCGGCATCCTTCGTCTACCTCTACTACCCCTGGGCCGCTGACCTCGGGGCCGCGGCCAAGTAGTTGATCGGGATCGAGAAGGGGTTATCTCAGTGATGTTCATGACGCGAAGGCTGCTCGCTCTGGCCGGGGTGCTCGTTGTGTCGAGCTTCCTGGTGTTCGCCGCCATGTACGCGGCACCCGGCAGCCCGGAGAACTTCCTGGTTCAGGGGCGCACCGTTTCGCCGGACGTGTTGGCCGCGATCCGCGAACAGTACTCACTGGATGACCCCTTCTTCGTCCGCTTCTGGAACTGGCTCACCAACGTTCTACAGGGCGACTTCGGGCAGTCCCTTGCCAACCGTCAAGAAGTGGGCGATCTGCTCGCCAACCGCCTGCCCACCACGCTGATGCTCGTGCTGCTCGCAGCCATCGTGATCGTGGTGCTAGGTGTCGGACTCGGCATCGGGGCCGGCGTCCGCGATGGAATCGTCGACAAGGTCGTGCTCCTGGGTTCCAACCTGGGATTCGCTGTTCCGACCTTCTTCGCGGCTCTGCTCCTGATGAGCATCTTCAGCGTCGGCCTGGGCTGGTTCCCCGTCTTCGGTTCCGGGACGGGCCTTCTCGATCGCATCTGGCACCTCACGCTCCCGGCGCTCGCCCTTGCCCTGCCGTCCGCTGCCGTGGTCGCCCGCATCACCCGCACCGCCATTCGGGAGGAGCGAGACTCCGAGCACTCCGTCATGGCGAGTGCCCGCGGAGTTCCTGCCATGCTCGTCCTGCGCCGCCACGTCATACGCAATTCCATGCTCCCGGTGAGCACCATTGTCGGCGTTCACATCGCAGGGCTGATCGCCGGATCCTTCGTCGTGGAATACGCCTTCACCCTCGACGGGCTCGGCACTCTGCTGGTGGGAGCGGTTCAGCGAAAAGACTTCGCAGTCGTGCAGGCAATCGCGATCATCCTGGTCGCGGCATTCGGCATCATCAACCTGCTCGTCGACGTGCTGTACGCAGCCATCGACCCGCGGGTAGGAACGAGGCGCAGCAAGTGAGCAGGTTCTTTCAACGAATGGGCCCCCTCGGCTCCATCGCCGTCGGCTTCGTCGCCCTGGTTGTGCTCGGCGCCCTGCTGGCACCGATCATCGCCCCTTACGACCCGACCATCGGCTCCGTCACCCAGCGCTACCAAGGCCCCAGCATGGCCCACCTGCTCGGCACGGACCAGGCAGGTAGAGACATCTTCTCCCGGCTGCTCTGGGGAGCGCGCTCCAGCCTGACCGGCCCATTGATCGTGGTCGTCATCACGGCGGTCTTCGGCACGACGCTGGCACTGACCAGCGTCTGGTGGGGTGGAATCGTGGACTCGTTCATGAGTCGGGTGCTCGACCTTCTGTTCGCATTCCCCAACCTCCTGCTCGCGATGCTCGCCATCGCCGTCTTCGGACCCAGCCTCACCACAGCCGCGCTCGCTCTGTCGATCGCGTACATCCCGTACACGGCCCGAGTCATCCGCAGCACGGCCATGCGCGAACGTAACCTGCCCTACACACGATCGCCACAGCTGCAGGGTATCTCCGGTGTCACCATCACGACCCGGCACCTGCTGCCCAACGTGGCTCCACTCATCGTGACCGGGGCGACGATCAACTTTGGCTTCGCGATGATCGAACTCGCCGCCCTGTCTTTCCTGGGTCTTGGTGTGCAGCCACCCCAGGCCGACTGGGGCCTCATGGTCTCCAACGGGCAGCAATCCCTGCTCAAGGGATACCCGGCCGAGAGTGTCCTTGCCGGGTTGTGCATCGTGCTGACCGTGGCCGCCCTCGGCTACATCGGCGAACGACTGGGTGGCCGCGCGGCCGCCGGAAGGAAGGCCTGATGCTGGACATTCGTGGTCTCAACCTAGCCATCGCCGGTGAGCACTCGTCGCGCCAGATCCTCAATAACGTGTCGATCACCGTCGATTCCGGCGAGGCCGTCGGGTTGGTCGGCGAATCGGGCAGTGGAAAGTCGATGACCCTGCGGTCGATTCTCCGCACTGAACCAAGAAATGCTAGGGTCACCGGCAGCATCACCCTCGACGGGATCGACGTGCTCGCGCTGCGGGGTGAGCCGCTACGCCTGATGCGCGCAAGGGACGTCTCGATGATCGCCCAAAACCCGCACGCGGTGCTCAACCCAGTGCTTCCCATCCGGCAGTACCTCGTCGAGGGCATGCACGATGCCCAGGGGCTCTCCGTTCGATCAGCCCGGCTCCGCGCCGGCGAGCTCCTCGAGCAGGTCGGCATCGACCACGTGGACCGCGTCCTCGGTTCGTACCCACACCAGCTCTCAGGGGGAATGCTCCAGCGGGTCGTGATCGCGGGGGCGATCGCCGGGAGACCGCGACTCATGCTCGCGGACGAGCCGACGACTGCCCTTGACGTCACCACCCAGGCGGAGGTAATGGCGATCCTTGACGATTGCAGGCGTGAACTCGGCATGGCCATGCTGTTCGTCACCCATGATCTCGACCTTGCCGCCGCGATCTGCGACCGGATCAACGTCATGAAGGACGGCGTCGTAGTGGAGACCGGCGCGCCGGAACAGCTCCGCGACGATCCGCAGCATCACTACACACGGGAGTTGATGGACTCCCGCCCGGCCGGCGTGATCTGGACCCGCACAGCAGGAGGCGCCGAATGACCACGCCCGCGATTACCGTCGAGTCGCTCACCAAGACGTTTCACACCGGTCACTCCAGCGGGGCAGTGACGGCGCTCGATGCGGTCACGCTGACGGTCGAGTCCGGGTCTTGTCTGGCCGTGGTCGGCGAGTCAGGGTCAGGCAAGACCACGCTGGCACGCATCATCGTCGGGCTGGAGACCTCAGACTCGGGCACCGTCAGGGTTGCGGGCCACCCGGTCGCAGCCAAGGCGAACCGGCGCGAATTGCGCCGCCGGGCGCGTCAGATCCAGATGGTTTTCCAGGACCCGCAGAGTTCACTCAACCGCCGCCTGCCGGTGCAGACCGCCGTAGACGAGGTCCTGCGCGCCCACACCTCCCTCGATCGTGCGGCCAGACGGGCGCGCTGCATCGAGTTGTTCGCACAGGTGGGCTTGGAACCGCACCAGCTGGGAGCGCTTCCGGGCGAGCTCTCCGGCGGCCAAAGGCAGCGCGTGGCCATTGCCCGCGCCCTCGCCGCTGATCCTGCCGTCATCGTGTTGGACGAGTCTGTGGCGGCGCTCGATGTCACCGTCCAGGCACAAATCCTTGCCCTCCTGACCGAGCTGCGCCAGTCCAGGGGGCTGACCTATCTCTTCATCACACACGATTTGTCGGTCGTACAGATGATCGCCGATCAGGTCGTCGTGATGCGCCGCGGAAGCATTGTGGAGCGCGGCTCCACCGCCGAAGTATTGACCAACCCGCAGCATCCGTACACTCAACTGCTTCTCGAGTGTGCACCTCGCCCCGGCTGGAAACCCCAGCGCGGCGTTATCCGTGCCCTTCGGGAGGAAATCACCTCATGATCACTGACCCTCCGATCACAATCCAAGTCGACTCAACGGATCCCTTCGGGCGCGGTCTGCAACGCGGCCGCGCGATCCGCGATGTGCTGGCCGAGAGCCTCTCCATCTACCTCGCTCTCTTCGCCACTGCCGGCATCAGCCCGGAGACGGTGCAGTTGAACGCGGAACTCGCGCTGCGGGCCACCAGGGAATGGTGCATGGACCTGGCCTCGGAGATGGAGGGAACCGCCGAGGGTTCCGGACTCGCCGTCTGGCAGGTGGCTGCCCTAAACGCACGCACCGAAATCCTCTCTGGAGGCCTCGGTGCGAAGCCGGGTGAATGCTCGACAATCGTGAACGCGCGGAACAATCCCATCGGCGCCCAAACGTGGGACTGGCATGACGAGTTGTCGGACCACTGGCACCTGCAGGAGGTACGCGGGAACGCCCGCGACTTCGTCGGCCTGACCGAGTACGGCATCATCAGCAAAATCGGCATCAACGATGCCGGCGTCGGCATTCTGCTCAATATCCTGGGCCACCGGGCCGACCGGGCCGACGGGGTTCCCGTGCACCTGGTCGGAGCCCGGGTGCTGGCTCAGGCGTCAACCCTTGCAGAGGCGGTCGACATTCTGCTCAGCGCACCCGTCAGCACATCCAGCGCCATTACCGTCGTGAGTCCGGAAGGCGCCGTGATCGTTGAGTTGAGCCCGGTGGGTGCAGCGGTTGTCCAGCCGCAGAACGACGTGCTGCTCCACACGAACCATTTCCTCGATGACCGGCTGGCCCAGGGCGAAAAGCCGGGCCTGTACGACCCGGACTCTCAGTTGCGCCTCGCAACGCTGACAGACCGGGTACGTCTTTCGCCGCTTCCGCCTGATGCGTCAGGCCTCTTGCCGTTCCTCGTATCCCAACCCGGTGACCCGGCCCAGCTCTGCTGCGTTCCCGCGGATGGTGCCGTTCTAGGCGACCGCTGGGCAACCTTGGCAACGATAACCCTGGACTCCGCCGCGCGAGGGATGACGGTGTCGGCGGGCTCTCCTGCGGACACAATCGACACCGAGACGGTGCGATTGGTAGCTGAACACCGAACCGGCGGTGTGGGGCGCTGATCCTGGAGGTGACACCATCTCATCGTCTCGGACATGGACGGCACCCTGCTCGACGACGACGGCCACGTGCCGGACGCGTTCTGGCCTCTCCTCGATGACCTCCTGCGGGCCGGAATCGTCTTCGTTCCCGCCAGCGGCCGGCAGTACCAGACCCTCCACGGCATGTTCGGCGAGCGCGACGGACTGATCTACATCGCGGAAAACGGCACCAGCGTGATGCAGGGCGGCTCCAGCCTGCACCGCGAACCCGTCGAGGACGCGGCCATCGCCCCGCTCGTGGAGTGGGTGCGCACCACCGTGGCCGACGGAGCCGACCTGGGCATCGTCGTCTGCGGCGCCCGGACCGCCTACATCGAGCGCACCGATGCGGCCTTCGTCGACCACGTCCGCCGCTATTACGCCGCCGTCGAGATCGTTGCGGACGTGCACGCCGCCTGCCTCGATGACGATGTGCTGAAGCTGGCAATCTACGACGCAGGCCGGGCCGAGACGCGCAGCGGCCCGGCCATCCGGGGCCTGGGGCTGCCGGCCGATGTCGTGGTCTCGGGCCCGAACTGGGTCGATGTGATGCACCGGGGCGCGAACAAGGGCCGGGCGCTGGTGCGGCTGCAGCGACATCTGGGGGTCAGCCGGGAGCAGACGATGGCATTCGGCGACTACCTCAACGACGCCGAGATGCTCGACGCCGCCGGGCACTCCTACGCGATGGCCAACGCGCACGCAAGCATCCGTGCGCGTGCCCGCCACACCGCGGCGTCGAACGCGGAGGCGGGCGTGGTCAGCAGCATCCGTGAGGCCCTGCCGAACCTGAAGCCGGTGCTTGTCCCCTAGCGCTTGTCTCCTGGCGCGGGCAGCCATATGATATATCATTAGTGAAGCGATAATCGAACTCTGCGTTCTATTATCGAACGCGCGCTTTACCCGCAACAGCCAGCACGCAACGACAGTGACGTCCGTTTCGCCCGCAGATCCGCCCACAAAGAAGTGAGGAAGCCGTGCAGTTCCACCACCACGGATACGTGTCCACAGACCCGCGCATTCAGGACGCCGCGGGGGTCGGCATCGATCGCCCCGACGAGCTCCCCGAGAACGTCGACGTTCTCATCGTCGGAACGGGTCCCGCCGGCATGATCACCGCCGCCCAGCTCTCCCACTTCCCCGGCATCACGACTCGCATCGTGGAGCGTCGCGGCGAGCGCCTGGCGATCGGCCAGGCCGACGGCATCCAGGCCCGCAGCGTCGAGACCTTCCAGGCGTTCGGTTTCGCGGAGCGCATCATCGCGGAGGCGTACCGCATCACCGAGATGGCCTTCTGGACGCCGGACCCCACGGATGCGTCCCGCATCGTCCGCTCCGCCCGCGCGGTCGACGACCCGGCCGGCATCAGCGAGTTTCCGCACCTCATCGTCAACCAGGCCCGCGTGCTGGACTACTTCGCAGAGGTGATGGCCAATTCGCCGACGCGGATGGAGCCGGATTACGGCTTCGACTTCCGCAGCCTGGTGAACACCGACGAGGGCGACTACCCCGTGACGGTGACGCTGGTGCACACCGACGGTGAACGGGCGGGCCAGGAGCGTATCGTCCATGCCAGGTACGTTGTCGGCGCGGACGGCGCCCGCAGCGCCGTGCGCGATTCCATCGGCTGCACGCTCGCCGGCGACCAGGCGTTCCACGCCTGGGGAGTGATGGACGTTCTCGCGGTCACCGACTTCCCGGACATCCGGATGAAGTGCGCGATCCAGTCCGGGACCGGCGGCAACATCCTGCTCATCCCTCGTGAGGGCGGCTATCTGTTCCGCATGTACGTCGACCTGGGCGAGGTGTCCGCCGACGACAACGGAGCGGTGCGCAAGACGACGATCGACGAGATCATCGCGAAGGCCAACGCCATCATCCACCCCTACACGCTGGACGTGAAGAACGTCGCCTGGCACAGCGTCTACGAGGTCGCCCACCGTCTCACCGACCGATTCGACGACGTGCTGCCGGCCGAGGTCGGCACCCGCACACCGCGGGTCTTCATCACCGGCGACGCCTGCCACACGCACAGTGCGAAGGCCGGTCAGGGCATGAACGTGTCGATGCAGGACGGCTTCAACCTGGCCTGGAAGCTCGCCTATGTACTCGAAGGCCGCAGCCCAGAATCCCTGCTCGGCACGTACTCGGCCGAGCGTCAGGTCATCGCCAGGAACCTGATCGACTTCGACAAGCAGTGGTCGACCCTGATGGCGACCAGGCCGGAGGACCTCGAGGTGCCGCTGGAGGACTTCTACACTCGGACGGCGGAGTTCCCGTCCGGGTTCATGACGGAATACCCGCCGTCGATGCTGATCGGTGCGGCGGCCGACCAGCCGCTGGCCGCAGGGTTCCCGCTCGGCAAGCGCTTCAAGTCCGCCTCGGTGGTGCGCGTCGGAGACGCCAACCCCGTGCAGCTCGGACACCACCACCGAGCGGATGGCCGCTGGCGTCTGTACGCGTTCGCGGATGCCGCGGCATCCGGTGAGGCCTCGGCGCTCTCGGACTGGGCCGAATGGTTGCAGACGTCGCCGGAGTCCCCGCTGATCCTGCACACTCCCGGCGGGACCGACATCGACAGTGTCTTCGACGTCAAAGTGATCTACCAGCAGGACCACACCGGCGTGGACATCGGCAGCGTTCCGGCCGCGTTCCTGCCGAAGATCGGCCCGTTCGAGCTGATCGACTACGAGAAGGTGTACTCCACCGACCCGGAGCACGACATCTTCGAACTTCGCGGGATCGACCGCGGCGGCGCCGTCGTGGTGGTTCGACCGGACCAGTACGTGGCGAACGTGCTGCCCCTGGCCGAGACCGAGGAACTGGCGGCGTTCTTCCGGCAGGTGCTGCTCGTTCGGTAGACGCCCCCGCGGGGCGCCCCCTTTGGGGCGCCCCGCGGCTACTCGGCGGTCGGCCGCTGGCGTTGACGTTTGGTTGCCGACCGCTGCTGCTTCGCGGCGAGGTGCCGACGGCCCGAACCCCGGGTGGGTTTCGTCGGCCGGCGGGGCGCCGCGGCGGGAGCCAGGCATCCGGCCACGAGGTCGGCGAGCTTGGCCCGGGCGATTTCTCGATTGCGCAACTGGGAGCGCCGCTCCGACGCTGTCACGGTGATCACCCCGTCGACGAGACGTTTGGCGAGGCGGGAGAGCAGCAGCATCCGCTGTTCATCGGAGAGCGCCGCCGACTCGGCGACGTTCCAGAAAAGCTCGACCCGGCTGTCGGACGTGTTGACGTGCTGACCGCCCGGACCGGAGGACCGCGAGAACCGCCAGCCGAGTTCGCGCTCGGGAACGGTCAACGCGGGCGTTACCTCCAGGTCCATGCACCCAGCGTCGCACGATCTGCGGCATTCGGCCTGAGGGGAGGCCGCATGGTAGCCTTTCCCCCTATTTGAGGAGTGCTGTGAACACGGCTTTGACTAACCCCGCGCCCATCGGCGCTTCTCGTTTCAGCACGCCGATGATGAGAGTTTCCGTCCTCGCCGCGGCGCTCCTCCTCTCGGTTCTGGGCCTGACGTTCGCCCCCTCCGGCGGACCCGCGTCGGCTGCGGAGACGATCGCCCAGTGCAACAATGTGGACAACACCCCCGGTCTGGGCCTGAACTGCGACGTGACCGTGGTCAACAACCTCAACGTCGCCACCGGAGTGGCCAATTCCACCGTCACCGTCAAGGAATGCCACGGCCCCGCGAACACGGAGCCGACCTGCACGACCTCGACGAAGAGCTATGACGCGCTCACCACATCGGTCAGCCAGTGCAACTATGCCGCGAACGGCGGCGGCGCCAGCGTCATCTGCAACGTAGACGTCACCAACAACATCACCGGGGCGGCGTCCACGGGCGTCACCGGCGCAACCGTCAACCAGTGCAACGGATCCGGGGCGGAAGGCACCGCACCGACCCTGAACTGCGACCCGTTCCCCGCCAACGTATCCGGCGCGACGATCACCCAGTGCAACGGATCAGTGAACGGCGGCGGCGCTTCCGATCGCGTCACCTGCACGGTGACCCCCTCGACCATGAGCGCGCAGCTGCCGGTCTCGATCAACCAGTGCAACAACACGGCCAACGGCGGCGGATCCGTCGTCACCTGCGCCGCCTCGCTGAAGAACATCAGCCTTGCCTCCTCGACGACGCCCACACCGAAGGCGTCGCCGGTCGCCAAGAACAAACTGCACGACTCCAAGACCGACGGCTTCACGCACGTCTCAGCCGGCGGTAACGACTCCCCCGTCTTCCTCGGGGCCGGAGCGCTGCTGCTGGCCGGGCTGCTGACCGCAGCCTTCGCCGCACGCCGGATTGGTGCCCGTCGCTAAACCGGCGCTGCTCGGCGGAGTAGCGGCGCTTCTCTTAGTGATGTCGGTCGGGTGGATCCTTCTCCACCCGACCGGCCCGGAGACAGCCCCGACGGCCCTGCCGACACCCTCGATTCACCGCGTCACACCGGCGACACCGGCCGCGCCCCTGCCCGTTGCCCCGGACGTTCCCTCGGCTACACCTGCGCCTGATGTCGTGATCAACGCATCCGTGCCGCTGCGTCTCACGGTCCCCTCGATCGGGATCGACGGAGCCGTCTCCAAATACACGCAGTCGATGATCGACAGCCGTGGCGGCTTCGATCCGACCGAACTCACCACCATCGCCTGGGACACGACCATTGCCGGCGGTCTGGCCGGCACGGACTCGACCAATACGGTCTACCTGTACGGACACTCCTGGGTTGACACCGCGGTCTTCAACGACCTGAAGGATCTGCGTCCCGGAGCCGTCGCGAGCATCGACACGGCAAACGGGAGGCTATGCTACGTCGAGCAGAAGTCCCTCAAGCTGGACAAAGCGCAGTACAAGAACAACGACGAACTCACCGACGCCATCCCCAACCGTCTGGTTCTCGTCAGCTGCTACCGCCCCGTGGGCTACGACCCGAACTCCGCCACCGTGCAGAACATCGTCGCGGTGCTGCAACTGGACCAGGACAAGACAAACGTCGGTTGCTGATCACTCGGCCCGCGCGGCCTCGGCAGGCAACGGAAGTGTTCGCACGCTCTCGAACCGGCGCAGCTCCCCGTCGATGGGATCGGTGAACGTCACCTCACTCGCCAGGAGCTGCAGCGGCCGGGTGAAATCGTCGATCGCGACATCCTGAACGACGGGGTACACCGGGTCATCGATGATCGGGATCCCCAGGCCCAGCATGTGCATCCGCAGCTGATGGGTGCGGCCGGTGCGCGGCGTCAGCCGATAGACGCCGATGTCCTGCACGCCGTCCTGCACACCGCCCTGCAGGACGGTCTCCAGCTCGATCAGCGACTCGGCGTTGGCCGGATCGTCGGTCACCTCGGCCTGCCAGTGGCCTCGCCTGGTGGCGAGGTGGTTGCGGACGGTGACGGGGAGATCAAGTTCCGGCCGCAGGGGGGCCAGCGCACGATACGTCTTGCCGACCTCGCCGCGTTGGAACATCGTTTGATACGCCCCGCGCCACCGTCGCTCGGTCGCGAGGACCAGAAGGCCCGACGTCACCCGGTCCAGGCGATGCAACGGCGAGAGCTCGGGCAGCCCCAACTCGGCGCGCAGGCGCACCACCACACTCTGCAGGACGTGCCGACCACGCGGAATCGTCGACAGAAAGGCCGGCTTGTCGATCACGACGAGTCGGGCGTCCCGATGGACTACGTGGATGATACCGGGCACGAAGGCCTCATCGGCGAGGTCGCGATGAAACCAGACGAAGGTATGGGGCTGGTAGGGGTCGCTGCCGACGACCGGCTCGCCCGACTGATAGGCGAAGCGCTCCCCGGCCAGAAAAGCGGCGACATCGACGAACTCGGCGAGACGCTCGAGCAACCAGGCGCCCATGGTCGGCCACGGATGCGGCCGGGCGCGGTCCCGATCGGGCGTGCTCACCCAGGCGGCATCGAGCCCGTGGCGTTGCGGCAACGGTGAGGGCGGGGGCATTCACTGATCGTACGTCGCCCGGTATCCGTCTCACCAACTCGGTGGCGGCCGCGGCGAGCCGAAGCGAATCGCCGCCAACCCCTACAGGTAGTATGGAGATCACACCCCAACCACTACATATGGTTCCTTCGCCCGGCTCAACCCCCCCGCCCGATTGTCGTGGGTGCTGACCCCAAGGAGATGGCACAGAGTGTTGAAAATGGAAAACCCCGGCGCAGGAACCGTCCCGACGGGGAACACTCCGAGCACGCTCATGGTGGCCAAACGGGATGGACGCCGGCTCGCCTTCGATGACGCCCGCATCTACGCGGCACTCGCCAAGAGCTTCACGGAGGTCAACGGTGAGCTGACCCCGCTCACGCACCGCACCATCCGTGATCTGGTCGCTCGCGTCAATCGCGAGATAGCCTCCCGCTTCGCGGTGGACATAAAAATCTACGAGGTGCAGAACATCGTGGAACATGCCCTGCTGGACAGCAAGGAATACGACGCAGCCGAGGCATACATTAATTACCGCATCCAGCGGGACTTCGCACGCAGCAAAGCCACCGACATCAACCACTCGATCGTCAAACTGATCAGCAAAGACCAATCGGTCGTCAACGAGAACGCCAACAAGGACAGCGACGTCTTCAACACCCAGCGCGACCTGACCGCCGGAGCCGTGGGCAAGGCCATCGGCCTGAAAATGCTGCCCCCGCACGTCGCGAACGCCCACCAGAAGGGCGACCTGCACTACCACGACCTCGACTACCACCCCTATGCGCCGATGACGAACTGCTGCCTCATCGACTTCAAGACCATGCTGAGTCAGGGCTTCCGGATCGGCAACGCCGACGTCGATCCGCCCCGGTCGGTTCAGACGGCCACGGCCCAAATCTCCCAGATCATCGCTAACGTCTCATCGACCCAGTACGGCGGATGCTCCGGCAACCGCATCGACGAGGTGCTCGCCCCCTACGCCGAGAAGAACCTCGAGAAGCACCTGGCCGACGCCCGGAAGTGGATAACGGACGAGTCGCAGCACCAGCCGTACGCCGAGGAGAAGACCCTCAAGGACATCTACGACGCGATGCAGAGCCTCGAGTACGAGATCAACACCCTGTTCACCTCGAACGGGCAGACACCGTTCACTTCCCTCGGCTTCGGCCTCGGCACCAGCTGGTTCGAGCGCGAGATCCAGAAGGCGATCCTGCAGATCCGGATCGAGGGGCTGGGCAGCGAAAAGCGCACGGCGATCTTCCCGAAGCTGATCTTCACCGTCAAGCGGGGCCTCAACCTCGAACCGGCCGACCCGAACTACGACATCAAGCAGCTGGCGCTGGAGTGTTCCACCAAGCGCATGTACCCGGACATCCTCAACTACGACAAGATCGTCGAACTCACCGGCAGCTTCAAGGTGCCGATGGGCTGCCGCTCGTTCCTGCAGGGCTGGACCGACGAGGACGGCAACGACGTCTCCGAAGGCCGGATGAACCTCGGAGTCGTGACGCTCAATCTGCCCCGGATCGCCCTCGAGGCCGCCGGCGACAAGGGAAAGTTCTGGAGCATTCTCGCCGAGCGGGTGAGCACGGCGCGCGACGCTCTGCTCTTTCGAATCGAGCGGTGCAAGGAAGCGACCCCGCAGAACGCCCCGATTCTTTACGTCTACGGCGCCTTCGGCCAGCACCTGTCGGCCGGCCAGCCGGTCGACACCCTCTTCAAGAACAAGCGGGCCACGGTGTCCCTCGGCTACATCGGCCTCTACGAGGTGGCCGCGTCCTTCTACGGCGGCGACTGGGAAACCAACACCGAAGCCCGTGACTTCACCATCGACATCCTGCGCACGCTGCACGAGCGCACCACTGCGTGGAGCAACGAGTACGGCTACCAGTTCAGTGTGTACTCGACGCCGAGCGAGAGTCTGACCGACCGGTTCTGCCGACTCGACACCGAGAAATTCGGCTCCGTGCCGAACATCACCGACAAGGACTACTACACCAACAGCTTCCACTACGACGTGCGCAAGAACCCGACGCCGTTCGAGAAGCTGGACTTCGAGAAGATCTACCCGACGTATTCCTCCGGCGGGTTCATCCACTACTGCGAGTACCCGATCCTGCAGCAGAACCCCAAGGCACTCGAGGCCGTGTGGGACTACTCCTACGATCGGGTCGGCTACCTGGGCACCAACACCCCGATCGACCACTGTTACGCCTGTGGTTTCTCGGGCGACTTCGACGCCACCGAGCGCGGATTCGAATGCCCCGAGTGCGGAAACGCCGACCCGATGACCTGCGACGTCGTCAAGCGCACCTGCGGCTACCTCGGCAACCCGCAGGCCCGCCCGATGGTGCACGGCCGGCACACGGAGATCACCTCCCGGGTCAAGCACATGGCCGGCGCCACCGGCATCCGTGGGGCGGATGCCGCCGCATCCGTGGCCGCGGATGCGTAACCCCCAGCCCGGCGAGTGGCTGTCGGAGAAGCTGAGCCAGCAGCACGTCGGCGACTACAAACCCTTCGTCTTCGTCGACGGCGAGGGGGTGCGGTGCAGCCTGTACCTGTCCGGGTGCCTGTTCGCCTGTGAGGGCTGCTTCAACGAGGCCACCTGGAGTTTTCGCTACGGACAGCCGTACACCGGTGAACTCGAGGACCAGATCCTGGCAGACCTCGGCCAGGAGTATGTGCAGGGCCTCACCCTGCTCGGCGGCGAGCCGTTCCTCAACACCGGGGTGTGCCTGTCGCTCCTCGACCGGGTTCGCCGGGAACTCGGCTCGTCGAAGGACGTGTGGTGCTGGACCGGCTACACGTTCGAAGAGCTGCTGCTGGAAAGTGCGGACAAGCTCGCCCTGCTCGGCGCGATCGACGTTCTGGTCGACGGCCGGTTCGAACTGGGCAAGCGCGACCCGGGCCTGCAGTTCCGGGGCAGCAGCAACCAGCGGATCATCGACGTCAAGGCTTCCCTCGCCAGTGGCCAGGTGACGCTGTGGGGCGAACTAAAGGATGCGACCAGCAGCTATGAACAGATCGAGAAACGCAACCTGATCTAGAAGTTCTGGAAGTCAGAACAGTGGCCAGGGCACCGCGGGCATGTCGCCCCGCGGTGCCGGGAACCGGCCCTCAGTGCGGAGCCGATCGCAGCGCGCGGCCAGGGCGGCGATCTCGACGTCGCTGAGCAGCTCGGCGAGGGTGTCGCCGAGCTCGCCGGTCAGCCGGGACGTGACCCGGTCGATGCCGGCGAGTTCGTCGGCGCTGAGCTCTTCGCCCAGCCAGCCCCAGAGCACGGTGCGCAGCTTGTGGTCGGCGTGGAACGTGAGTCCGTGGTCGACGCCGTGCCGGTGCCCGCCCGGCATGGCGAGGATGTGGTCTCCCTTGCGATCGGCGTTGTTCACGACGATGTCGAACACGGCCATCCGTCGCAGCGCGGCCGAGTCTTCATGGATCAGCGTCACCGCCCGATTGTGCTCGTCCCGGCCGTCGAAGACCCGGCGCCAGCCCGGGGCCGGGGCGGCTTCCCACGGGACCAGATCGACGGCATCCTGTTCGGGATCCGGCTCCTGCCACAGCTGCACCATCCCGGGGCCCATCGGGCCGCCCCGCAGCCAGGTGCGGGGCACGACGTTCCAGTCGAAGGCCTGCGAGACCCGGTAGGCCGCGACCTCCCGGCCGGCCAGGTTGCCGTCCGGGAAATCCCACAGGGGATGCTCTCCGGCGATCGGCTTGTAGACCACTACCACGCCGCCGATGCTGCCGAGAAAGGTCGCGTTCGAGGCCGTCGTGATGCGGCCGGTGAGTTCGAGCTCGCCGTCGGCGAAGTCGGCGGCCATCGTCAGGGGCCGTCGGGGAAGCTGCAGACGTGCCCGTCCGGGTCGATGGGGCTGCCGCAGAGCGGGCAGAGGGGTCGACCGGCCCCGACCACCTCGTGCGTGCGCTTCGCGAATGCCCGGGCGGTGCCGACAGGCATCCGTACCAACAGCAATCCCTGCGGCTCCTTGGGGCCGGTCAGGATTTCGGCGAAGCTCTCGATCTCACCCGGGGCCTGGTGCGCCTCGATCACGATCTGCACGGTGGAGGGGTCCCAGACCAGGCTCATCGCGCCGGTTGTGAATTCTTCCGTGAGGGGCTGCTCCAGCGGCTCGTTGTCGACGAGCTCGATCGGAGTGTCGGTCGGGATGCCGAACGGATTGCCCTCGCGGGCCCGCAACTCGTCGAGCATCTCATCGACGGCATCCGCGAGCACAGCCGCGTGTTGCTTGTCCAGGCCGATGCTGATCAGGTGAGCCCCGGTGCGCGCCTGCAGGTAGAACCTGCGTGACCCGGGGAGGCCGACGGTGCCGACGACGACCCGATCCGGCCAGGCGAACTCATGGACGATAGTTGGCATGTGGGTATTTTAGGGGCCGGATGTGTGCGGCGCCTGACCGGCTCCGCCACCGACCTGCGCGTCGGCCGAGGGGGTGGCTGCGCCGAGCCAGGAGAGGTCGCCGGCGTCGGTGTTGATGGCGTGCACACTCGGGCGATTGACGCCGTATCGAACGATCGACACGGATGCCGGACCGACGTTGATGCGCTGGAACAGGTCAAGATGCATGCCGAGGGCGTCGGCCAGAACGGACTTGATGATGTCGCCGTGGCTCACCGCCACCCACACCGCACCCGGGCCGTGCTGAGCCTCGAACGCCGCGTCGTGACGGCGGATCGTGGCGACCGACCTGGCCTGCATGGCGGCCAGCGACTCGCCGCCGGGGAACACGGCGGCGGACGGCTGGGTCTGCACCACCGACCACAGCGCCTCCTTGGCGAGATCGCCGAGGGCCCGGCCCTGCCATTCTCCGTAGTCGCACTCGGTGATGCCCTCCTCCTCCACCAGGGTGCCCGGCGAGCGAGGCGAGCCCTCCGAGCCCGGCGTTGCCGACGTGATGGGCCCCACCAGCGAGCCGGCCTGGTGGTCGAGGATCAGTTGCGAGGTCTGCCGGCAGCGCTCGAGGGGGCTGGAGACCACGCCGACCAGGTTCACCGCCGCCAGGCGCTGGCCCGTGAGGGCTGCCTGTTCCTGCCCGATCTGGTCGAGCCTGACGCCGGGGGCGCGTCCGGCTAACATTCCGTCGGCATTCGCGGTGGTGCGTCCGTGCCGCACGAGGATGACTGTGGCCATGGGTACAGCCTAGGCATTGGTTCAGGGCAGACTCCCTCTCAGCCACTGGGCCAGTCCGACGCCCGGGGCCCGGCCTCCACCCGTCTGCGACAGCTCCTGTCCCAAGCGCGTCGAACCAATTCGACGGAACCAATTCGACGGAGATTTTGCGGAAAAACGCCCGTTCAGGCCTGTTGCAGCCCGTTTTGGGCAAAATCTCCGTCGAATTGGTTAGGGCACGGATCGCCCTGCACCGCTCGTCTTTCGATCGCGCCGGACCCTCTAGCATTGCCTGATGGACGCGCAGATGAACCCAGAAGTTGCAGCGAAGCCGCGCGCCAAGCGCGTCACGCACTGGTGGCCGCTGGTGAGCGGGCTGATGGCCCTCGGACTGGCCTTCATCCTCGGCGCTCTCATCGTGGTGCGCGACCAGGGCCTGCCCCTCTCCATCGACACCGAGTGGATGAAAGAGCTGATCGAGAATCGGGCGCCCATCTGGCAAACCCTCGCCCTGGCGATGGACACCCTGGGCGGCGGACTGGTCGCGATCATCATCCTGCCCGTTGTGATCGCCGTCGCCCTGCTGCTGGCGAAACGCCCCTGGGCCGCCGGTTACTTTCTCGCCGCAACGGTGGTGACCGGTGGAGTCGTGCAGCTGCTCAAGAATCTCTTCGGTCGGGCCCGCCCGGAGAACCTGATGACGAACCTCGATTTCGGATCGTTCCCCTCCGGGCACGTCGCCAACGCCGCGACCATGGCCGTGGTTCTGGGCATCCTCTTTCCGCGGGTCTGGGTCTGGGTGGCCGGTTCGGTATACACGATCGTCATGATGATGAGCCGCACCTACCTGGGTGCGCACTGGCTCACCGACACCATCGGTGCGCTGCTGCTCGGAATCGGCGTCGCCGTCGTCATCTGGGCGCCACTGGCCGCGAAACTCGACGGTGAGCACGAGCTCGCCAGAAGCCGGCCACCCGGACGGTTCTCCTGGTCGGTCCTTCACGACAAGCTCATGGTCGAACCACGGATGCTCGAAGCCGCCTCCCGCCGCCGGCTCTACCTGACCTCGATCGTACTGGCCGGCCTCGGTGCCGTGTTCTTCACGGTCATCCTCCTGTCCGTGCTGAACAAAAACGGCTTGACCGTCATCGACGAACCAGTGCAGGCATGGCTGGCCACGTGGCGCTCGCCCGCTCTGACGTCGGTCATGATCGGTCTGGCCATTCTCTTCGGGCCCATCGCGCTACCGATCACCCTGCTCGTCCTGACGCTCGCCTGGGGTGTCATCGGCAAGCACGCGCGGCGACCCGTGATCCTGGCTGCGGCCATGCTGGTCGGCGTCGTGCTGGGCCAGATCATCGGGCATTCGGTCAACCGCCACCGTCCGCCGACGGAACTCATGCTCTTCGGCCCCGATCCCTCGTTCTCCTTCCCGTCCGGGCACGTCCTCGGCGCGACAGACTTCGTGCTGCTCACGGCCTACCTCGTCTTCTCACGTCGCGCGAGCATCCGTGGAACGGTCGCCGGGTTCGGCTTCGCCGTGGTCTGCATCGTTGCCGCGGCCGTCAGCCGCGTCTATCTGGGTTACCACTGGGCCACGGATGCGCTGGCATCCGTTTCGCTGTCCCTGATCATTGTCGGCGGCGTGATCGCCTTCGACACCTGGCGCACCGCGCGCGTTCCCGAGGAGACGCGAGGTCTCGAGGGCACGAAAGAGGAGACTAAAGAGGAGACGAAAGAGGAGACGAAAGAGGAGACGAGGGGCGTCTAGTAGAGCCGGGCGCGCCACGCCCGACCGAAACAGTACGCCCCGTAGGCGATGAGCCCGATGGCGATCGCCGTCAGGATGATCTCGCCGGACGGCAGCGCGGCCAGGCTTTTCAGCGCCCCGTCGAGGCCGGTCGACTTGCTCGGGTCCAGCGTGAGCGCGGCGACACCGATCAGAACCGCCATCACACCCAGCGCGATGCCCTTGGCGATGTAGCCCACCATCCCCAGAGCGATGATGGCCGATCCGGCGGGGCCGCTCGGCACCGAGATGTCCGCGGTGAATTTCTTGAGCGCACCCTTGCGCACGAAGTAGCCGCCGATGGCGAGCACGACCAGAGCCACAGCCAGCAGCACGAACACACCGCCCGGGGCCGACATGAGACGGGCACTGGTGTCACGGGTGCTGCCGGCCGAATTCGTCGTTCCTCCGAGCGCGAACGTGGCAGCCGTCCCCGCGAGAACGAGGTAAACCGTCGCCTTACTCGTTTCGACCACTCGGTGCGACCATTTGCGCTTGGGATCGGCTCCCTGAATCAGGAACGCGCCCAGGAGCAGCCACAACCCGAGGGCGAACAGGCCGACCACGACGGCCCACAGCACAAAGACCCCGCCCGGGCTCGCCGCCAGCTGCCCGAACGCACCGGACTGATCGGCGGTGCCACCTCCGCCGACCGCAATGGCGATGGCGAGCCCGGCGATGAGAAGGTGCAACAAACCGTTCACGGCGAAGCCCAGCCGGGCCAGGATCTGCAGACTGTCGCTGCGCTTGGCCGTACGGGCGACTTTGGCCGCTGAATCACTGATCATGGGCTCAGCTTAGGACAGACCTCCGTCACTCCCCCGGAGCAGGTCGTGGGCGCTTGATTCTATGACGTCGTTGCCGCGCCGTGACCACGCAGGCGCCCCTTGGCACCACGTTCAACCAGCACAGGAACATACTCTCTGACCGGCCGCCCATCCAGGGCTTTGTGCTCTTCGAGGACCGCTCGCTCGATGCTCGACCGTGGAATGTGAGGGAATCTCTCGGCGAGTCGATCGACCACCTTCGCGATGGCCCTCAGTTCCTCATCAGTGCTCACGAGGCCATAGTCCTGCCGAACGGCCCGATCGTCAATCCGCTGCGCCGCGGGTGGCCGGCCCGATTGTTCCAGCCGCGGTTACGAAAGATCCTTCGGGGCGACAGGCCGGGAAATGAGGTAGCCCTGCACCGTGTCACAACCCAGATCCCGCAGGAGCCGGCGTTGGCTTTCCCGTTCGACACCTTCCGCAGTGACCTTGAGGCCGAGGGCGTGGGCGGTGTCGATGATCCCGCCCACGAGCAGGGCGTCGGAGGGCGCCGAATCGATGTTGTCGATAAAGGTCTTGTCGATCTTGACCGTGGTCAGGGGCAGGCTGCGCAGCAGGGACAGGGAGGAGAAGCCGGTGCCATAGTCGTCCAGGGCAATGCTGATCCCCGCATCCCGGAGCTGTTGGAGTTGACCGACCGCCCGCGGCAGGTCGGTGATCGCCGCGCCCTCTGTGATTTCGACCTGGATGAGGTACGCGGGAACGCCGTGCCTGTGGAGTGCCTCGACCAGTTCAGGGACGATGGTTCGGGCCGCGAGTTGGAGCGGAGACACGTTGACGGCGATACGGCGCGGGGTTCCCGAATCCAGCCAGCGCCTGGCCTGGGCGCACACCTCGTTGATGACCCTTTCTCCGATCCGGTGGATGTCGCCGGACAGTTCCATGATCGGAATGAATTCCGCGGGCGACACCGCGCCCAGAACCGGGTCGGTCCAGCGCAGCAGCGCCTCCACCGCCGAGCAGTCGCCACTGGCCAGATCCATCTGCGGCTGGTAGCGCAAACTGAACGCGCGGGTCTCGAACGCCTCCGGCAGTCGCCTTCGGATGAGGGCATTCCGCACGATCGGCGCGGCCTCACCGTGCCCGTCAAGACGGGCAACCTGGCGTTTGCCGGACTGCTTGGCCTTGAGCATGGCCCCGTCCGCGTGGCGGAGCAGCGCGTCAAGCTGGGTCAGCTCTCGTTCCGCTGCGACATCGCCGGCCATCGCGACGCCGACGGACGCGGTCACGTGCAGAAGATGGCCGTCGCAGACGAACGGGACCGACGCGCCGAGCACGACCAGATCCGCGATGGCGAGGAGCTCTCCTTCATCCACGTCGATCAACAACACCGCGAATTCGTCGCCGCCCTGGCGGGCCAGGACATCGGTGGGGCGGACAATGTGGCGCAGCCGTTCAGCGAAACCGATCAGGATCTCATCCCCGGCCTGGTGACCGAATGTGTCGTTGATGGCCTTGAAACCGTCGAGGTCGATATAGAGAACCGCAACGCGGGCCATATCCCCGGTACCCCCGATCGCCGCGGCACCACTCTCTTCCAAGTGCCGACGGTTGGGCAGACCGGTCAGGGAATCGTGCAGCGACGCGTAGCGAAAATCCGCGGATAGCCGTTCGAAAATCTGTGACACCGACACGACTCGTGGACCGTCGTCGGTCAGGACGAGCACGTCCCGGTACCGGTTGCCCTCGGGCAGCTCCAGGATGCGCTGGGCCGCGTTCGCCAGGATCATCCGACCGGGAAGCGCGAAGGAATTCTCAGACACCATCTGGATGGCCGTCGAGCGGGCATGCAGGCCGCGACCGTACCCCAGCCGTCCGGTCAGGGTGAACTCCACCTGTTCACGTGTCAACAGGAAGTATGCTCCGCCTTCCTGCACAACGAGCGAACGAAGCTGCTGGTCCGCTCGAAATACCCGGTCGATCTCCGTCATCGGCGTTGTGGCGGACACCTGTTCGACGCTGGTGGCCAGGTCCGCCAAACACACGACCCGGTCGACCCGGCCCGCAGGGTCGAGAACGGCGTCAAGAATGGTGCTCATCCTTCATCAGTATCCGATCGCGACCTCCGGCCCAACTCAACCCGCCGAAGTTTGCCGGCTGTTCAGCCGCCTGTCATCTCTCGTCACAGCCGACAGCAGAACCGGAAGTCTGAACGTCTCCGGGACCCCAGGCCGCGCCGCCACAAGGAGTTCGGCAAACCGTCTGTGCAATAATCTGCGTATGGATGCAGATTCTCACGTGTGTGGCCGCACACCCGACAGCCAGTTCGTCGAGCTGGCCGTTGAAGTGTTCGGCATGCTGGCCGATGCGAGCAGGGTGCGGATCATTCTTGCCCTGCGAGACGGGGAGCTATCCGTGAATCAGCTGGCGGAGGCAGTCGACAAGTCACCGGCGGCCGTCTCCCAACACCTGGCCAAGCTGCGTCTGGCTCGCATGGTGACCACGCGCCATGAAGGGACCCGGGTGTTCTACCGCCTGGAAAACGAGCATGCGAGTCAACTCGTGTCGGATGCGATCTTTCAGGCGGAGCACTCCCTCGGCGGCACTCCGCGCCATCACCACACCCGGAATGAGGCCAGCGCATGAGCGCCCCACACGTGCACTCCCCCGCAGACGGTCTTCCCGGCCACGCCCACACGCACGATCACGAGCACGAGCACGATCATGGACGCGATCACGATCACGATCATGGCGACGGCCATTCCCACGCGCACCCGACCGGGGTCAAGGGGTTCTTCTATGGCCTGTTCGTGCCGCACAGCCACGATGCCGCCGACTCGATCGATGACGCGTTGGAGGCCAGCACCCAGGGCATCCGTGCGGTCAAAATCAGCCTGCTGATCCTCCTCGCAACCACCATCCTGCAGTTCGCGGTCGTACTCGTCAGCGGCTCGGTGGCCCTGCTCGCCGATACCATCCACAATTTCTCCGACGCCCTGACCGCGATTCCCCTGTGGATCGCGTTCATCCTCGGCCGGCGCATCGCGACCCGCCGGTACACCTACGGTTATGGGCGGGCCGAGGACCTCGCCGGGCTCTTCATCGTCGGTGTCGTCGCCCTGTCTGCCGTCGTGGCGGCCTGGCAGTCGATTGACCGGTTCTTCAACCCTCAGCCGCTGCACAACCTGGGCTGGGTGATCGCCGCCGGCCTGATCGGTTTCGCCGGCAACGAGCTGGTGGCGATCTATCGAATCCGGGTCGGCCAGAAAATCGGATCGGCGGCCCTCGTCGCTGACGGCGTTCACGCACGGATGGACGGCTTCACTTCGCTTGCAGTGGTCGCCGGCGCGGTCGGCGTCATGCTGGGATTCCCGTTGGCCGACCCGCTCGTCGGTCTCCTGATCTCCGCGGCGATCATCGTTTTGCTGTGGGGAACGGTGCGGAGCATCGGTCGGCGCCTCATGGACGGGATCGAACCGGAGCTCGTGGACCGGGCGCGGTCGGCGCTGGCCCACAGCCCGGGGGTCCTGGACGTTTCCACCGTCCGGTTGAGATGGGTCGGGCACCGACTTCGCGGTGAGGCACGAATCGTCGTCGCCGACACTTCACTGTCCGTGGCAGAACTGGTGGCCGCCGACGCCGAGCGTCAGGTTCAGCGGGCATTGCCGAATCTCGATCACTTTACGATCCAAACCGTCGCCCCGGAGCCGCCGACGTTGGGACGGTAGGCCATCCGGTCGATTTCCGCTCACTGACGTCCTCGGGAGCGCCTGGCAGCACCCGTGGGCTACGGGATCTTCGCGAGGACCGCGTTGACGACCGCAGCGCCCTCGGCGGCGGCGGCCGCGGCGTCCAGGGTCGGGGCGCTGTCGCCGGACACGTCCTGCGTGTAGATCACGTCGATGCCACCCTTGCTGCCCCCGACCCAAACCTTGTCGGCCCGAGGCTCGGTGTCGCTCAGTTGCGAGACGGAGAAGGACTGCGGGGAATCGACGACGTTGGGCAATTGGGCGACCACTGTGCCTGAGCCCGCCCTCCTGCCGGCATACACGCGGATTTCCTGGACCGAGTCGCAGGATGCGTAGGCCGCGAGCCTCTGCTGGAACTCCGTCTTCGCGGTCGCTCCCTGCGACGCCTGAACAACGCTGATATTCCGATAGTGACGAGACATCGCGTGCTCCATGCCCGCGCGGCCCGGGCGGGACCCGGCCACTGTGCCTGGATCGTAGCGCAGCGTGGCATCCGTGGCGGGCGAAGATTCCTAGGGCAGAGGGCCGCGCCGCGCCAGCATCCCTGCGAAGAGGGCGTGCAGCAGCGGGAGCAAGGAAACGGCCATCAGCACCGTTCCGAACACGACATCGTCGGCACGGAGCAGGACGCCGCCGATCAGCAGGGCGGCGAAGAGGACAGCCGAGATGATCTGCCGTCCGGTTCGCTCGAGACTGCCCAGGCGACGCTCGATCCGAGGGGTCTGCACCGAGACGGTGCCCTCCTCGAACCGCGTCGCGAGGGTGTCGAGCCGCTGGGGCAACCGAGCAATGGTGCCCGCAACCGACATCGCCTGCTTCGCGACCCCCTGCACCAGGTTTCCGCCCTCGGCCCGGATCAGCTGGGCTGAATACGGCTCGACCGAGTTCCAGATATTGAAGGCGGGGTCGAGCGAACTGCACATTCCCGAGGTCAGCGACATCGCCCGCACGATGAGGAGAAAGTTCTCCGGAAGCTGAAACGGCAGCGAGCGCACCACATCACCGAACTCGAGGGCGAAGGCGCGAAACTCGCGCGGGTCGACGTCCTGCAGCTCGGCGAAACCCATCCCGCCGAACCGGGCGAACAGCTTCGTCATCGCCCGTTCGAGTTCGGCGGTGTCGGCGGAGGGCAGGAGTACACCCACCCCACGGATGCCGTCCACCATCCCCTTGCCGTCGCGTGACGCGGCGGCGATCAGCAGCTTGCGCAGACCCTGACGCAGGGCATCGGGCACATCCCCCATCATCCCGAAGTCGATGAAGGTGAACTTCCACGCCCGGCGGCCGTCCGCTGCCCCCGCTCCCCCGACACCTGCGCCGACCAGCGGCGTGACGAAGATGTTGCCGGGGTGCGGGTCGGCGTGGAAGTAGCCGTGCACGAAGAGCTGGTCAAACATGACGGCCGCGAAGTCGGTGGCGACTTCGGACGGGTCGATGCCGGCCGCCCTCAACCCGTCGACATCGTTGATTTTGATGGCGGTCACATCCTGCAGGGTCAGCACGCGCCGGGTGGTGCGCTCCCACACCAGGTCGGGAACGCTGACCCGGGCATCCTCCGCGAAGTCCTGAGCAAACCGCTCGGCGCTCGCGGCCTCGTGCAGATAGTCGATCTCCTCGAGGCTCGTGAACGCGAACTCCTCGACCAGGGCCGGCATGTCGACGCGGTCGGAGACGAGACGGATGTGGCTGAGCCAGCGGGCGACCCGGCGGAGAGCACTGAGGTCGACATCGACGATCGTGCCGATGCCGGGCCGCTGAATCTTGACGACGACGTCGAGCAGGCCTGTGTCGGCCGCATCCAATTGCGACAGCCGGGCGCGGTGCACCTGGCCGAGAGATGCCGCGGCCAGCGGGGTCGGATCGATGAAGGAGAACGCCCGCTCGAGCGTCACACCCAGCTCGGCTTCGGCGAGGGCCCGGATCGCCGGGAACGGCACCGGCGGAACCTCGTCCTGCAGGCCCTCCAGCTCTTTGGTGATCTCCGGCGGGAGCACGTCGAGGCGGGACGACATGAACTGGCCGACCTTGATCATGAGGCCGCCCAGGTCGACGGCGAGCACGTGGAAGCGCTGCGCAATGCGCTGAAGGCGGGCCGACCTGTTGCGGGCGGCTACCCGCGCGAGTCCGACCCGTGGGAGGAACAATTCGTACCACCAGGTCTGCACCAGATAGCGGGCGGCGAAAATCAGGATCCGGCGGGTGCGGGCGCGCATGTTCCCGACGTCGGTCATCTAATCTCCTTGATGCCGACGTGCTGTGGGCACTCGGTCAGTCCTGGGCGAGGATCAGGTAGAGCTTACGACGCGCTTCTTCCAGAACGGCGACGGCCTGCTTCACGTGCTCCGGGTTGCCGGAGCGCCCGACCTGGGCGGCGGCCTGAGCGAGGTCGATGCCGGCCTTGGGCAGTGCGCCCGCCCGACCGCTATCCCGAGCACCCTGGGTTTCCCAGGGCGCCGGCTGATCGGCCGCGGCATCCGCTACCCCTCGCCCCTCGTCCGTGAGCGAGTACGTCTTGCGACCGTTGGACTCCTCCGCGCCGATGAGCCCCTCGTCGGCCAGCAGCTGAAGCGTGGGATACACCGAGCCGGGGCTCGGCTTCCAGGCCCCGTTGCTGCGTTCATCGATCTCGTGGATGATCTGGTAGCCGTGCATCGGCTGCTCGGCGAGCAGCGCCAGCACCGCCGCACGCACGTCGCCGCGCCCCATCCTGGGCCCGACCTTGCGGTCGAACTGTCCGCGAAGTTGCTCCATCGCTTCCCACACGCCGGTCGGCCAGCCCTCGCCGCTGCCGCCGCGGCGCCCCTTGAACCCGTCGCCCATAAATGAACCGCTCATGATGTCCTCCTCAGCGCCGACGCCATCCGGCTCGACGATACCTAACGATATATCGCCCAGACAGATGACGAAACAATGTTCCCATATTCATTCGATCGTCTGGGAAGCTCCTGTGCCCTCATTCACCCGACACACTGGGGGGGGTCATTTTTTGACCAGCCTGCCGCAGGCCGCATCCGCGTCATAGGCTGAATCACACATGCGATGGACGGGAGACTGAGTTGGCCCAGACGACGACAGCCGGGACGACGGTGGCCGAGGTACTGGCCGAGCTGGCAGCGTTGGAGGACCCGCGGTCTCGCGAGGTGAGCGCCAGGCACGGCGACGACCACGGGGTGAACCGCAGCAAGCTGCGCGCGCTAGCCAAACGGCTGAAGACCCAACAGGAGCTTGCCTGCCAACTGTGGGAGACCTCGGACACGGCAGCCCGACTGTTGGCGATCCTGATTTGCCGTCCGGCGGCGTTCGGGCGGGATGAGTTGACCGTAATGTCGCGGCAGTCGAGCACTCCCAAGGTGCAGGACTGGCTCGTGAACTATGTGGTGAAGAAGAACCCGCACGCCGAGGAACTGCGCGTGACCTGATTCGCCGATCCGGACCCGACGGTCGCGAGTGCCGGCTGGGCCCTGACCACCGATCGGGTGGCGAAGAAGCCCGAGGGCCTCGACCTTGCGGGGCTGCTCGACCACATCGAGACGGAGATGAAGGATGCCCCGGGTCGCCTGCAGTGGGCGATGAACCATTGCCTGGCCCAGATAGGAATCGAGCATGCCGGGTATCGAGCTCGTGCCATCGATATCGGCCAGCGCCTGGAGGTGCTGAAGGACTACCCGACTCCCCCGAACTGCACTTCTCCGTTCGCACCCATCTGGATCACCGAGATGGTGAGCCGACAGCGCGATCAACGGCAGGGCTGAGGAGCAAACGGAACGAAACTAGGATGGTCCGATGCAGTTCTCTCTGTGGTTGGCCCTTGTCGGCGCGGGCACCCTGATCAGTTTCACGCCGGGCGCGGGGGCGATAAACACCATGAGCAACGCCCTGAACGCCGGCTTCCGCCGCTCGATCTGGGGAATCCTCGGCCAGCAGGCCGCGCTGCTCATCCACATCGTGATCGTGGCACTCGGTGTCGGCCTGCTCGTGGCCAGTTCCCCGGTCGCCTTCAACGTCATTCGCTACGCCGGGGCCGCCTACCTCGTCTACCTCGGCATCCGTCAGTTCCTGGCCAAACCGGAACTCGATGCCGGGCGTGCCAGTGCCCTCCGCGACGAGCCCCGCTGGTCGATGTTCCAGCGCGGACTGTGGGTGAACATTCTGAACCCCAAGGCGATTGTGTTCTTCCTGGCGTTCCTGCCCCAGTTCATCCGGGTCGACCGGCCGATGCCGACCCAGTATCTGATCGTCGCCGCCACCGTCGTCGCGATCGACGTTCTGGTGATGTGGTTCTTCTTCGCCGGCACAGCGCGTTCGTTCCAGCGATTCACCCGCGACGCTCACGGTCAGCGCGTGCTGAACCGCACCTTCGGCGTGCTCTTCGTGGGCGTCGGAGTGCTGCTCGCGGTCATCCGCTGAGGGCCTGGGACTCATCACCGACCGAAGGAACGAGGTCGGTGATGACGCCCGGCGAGTAGGTTTAGGAGCATGGAAAGCGGATTCGTCACGTTGTCGCCGCTTCAGGCGCTTGGCATCCCCGTTGCGCTCGTCGGCTCCGTGTTCCTGGCGTTCGGTGCAGAGTTCCAGCACCGCGGCGTGAACAAAGTCGACGCTGCCAGCCACTACAGTGCGAAGACCGGCCTCGGCATCGGGCAGCTGCTGGCCCTGGCCCGCCGCCCCTCCTGGTTGCTCGGAACCCTGATGCTGGGCATCGCGATTGTCCTGCAGCTCATCAGTCTGTTTCTTGCCCCGCTGACTGTCGTGCAGCCGCTGGGCGCCCTGGCACTCGTCATCACCGCCGTCCTCAACGCCCGGTTGACCCGGACCCGACTCACCCGGAGGGCGATCCGAGCGATCTTGTTGTGCGTCGGCGGGATCGCGGTGTTCGTCGGGGTGGCCGCCGTGACGACAACATCCGTGCCCATCCAGACAGAGCAGCTGGTCATCGTGCTGATCATCCTGGCCTTCGTGCTCGCGATCCTTGCCGTTGGCTTCGTCTTCCTCCGGAAGCGGTCGCCGACGGTGTTCTACATCCTCGCCGGCGGCGTTCTCTTCGGTTTCGTCGCGACCCTGGCCAAGGTCGTCATCGCCCGCGTCCAAACCATCGTCTTGCACGGGTTCCAACTCGAGCCGGGAGACGGACTCACGATCGTCGCCCTCGTCGGGATCATTGTCACGGCGTTGGCCGGCACGTACCTCGTGCAGACCGCCTACTCGAGCGGACCGCCGGAGCTGGTCGTCGCCGGCCTGACCGTGATCGACCCGATGGTCGGAGTCACCATCGGCATCGTCGTTCTCGGTGAAGCCACCGCCGCCCCCTGGTGGGCCGGCGTCGTCTTCGTTCTCGCGGGAGCGGTCGCTGTCTTCGGGGTGTTCCAGCTGTCCCGCCGGAGCTCAGCTTCCGGAGGGGCCGTCTGAGGGTGCTTCTGCCGCGACCCGGGCTGCGAACTCCTCCATGCCCGTGGCGATGCTTTCCTGCCGCAGGTCGTCATCTTCGGGGTCCTCGGGTGCTTCGTACGACCAGGACATGTACACGTTGGGGTCGATCATGAGGAACGCGGACAGCGAGCTGCGCGGGATCGCTTCATAGTCGCGCACCTGATCGTCCGAGTCGTCCATGCCCATCCACGCGATGCCCGTGTTCTCTGGCAGGACAACCCAGCCTTGACCTCGGAACACGTCGGCGAGGTCCGGCGGGACGCTGGCATGCACCTGAGCGAAACCACGGGTGGTGAGGGCCGGCGCGAGAGTGTTGAGAAGCTCCCGGCACACCTCCGCGGATCCACCGGTGATCAGCAGCTCGACGACGGCGGTGCCGTGGTCGAGCACTATCGCATCGTCAATGTCCTCGTCGGTGGAGTCTTCGTCGAGCTGGTCTTCGTCAACATAGCTGTCGGGTTCGGTGACGATGGCGCCGAGAAGCCGGCCGTCATCGGTTTCGGCGACCAGGGCGAATGCCTCGGACACACCCTGAAGCTCGACAGTGTCGTCGAAGTAGATCTCGGGTGCGTCATCGATGTCGGCCTGCGGGTGCTCAACGAGCAACGCGACAAACGCTGCCCGATGCTGCTTCCCCAGACGTCGGACTCGGAAGCTCGGTTGCTCGCTCATGCTTGAGCCTTTCGACGATGTTCTGCGTGCTGTCACGCTCCGGTTCCGGAACACTCGAGCCTACTCGGTCGGGTCGGTGAAGAAACCCTCCTCGACCATCCAGGCGTAGGCCACATCGGCGGGTTCCGCGCCGTCGACGTCGATCTGTCGGTTCAGGCCGCGCAGCACCTCGTCGGTGAGCCGGGGTGAAATCTCGGCGAAGATCTCCTCCAGGCCGGGGTTGGCCTCGATCGTCTCAGTGAAGAAGACCGGCGCCACGTTGTATGCAGGGAAAAACGCGAGGTCGTCGGTCAGAACGACGAGGTCGAGTGCGTCGAGGCGGCCGTCCGTCGTGAAGACCTCGCCGAAGTTGCAGGCTCCGTCGTCGTCGTCGGTCGCGCTGTAGATCGCACCGGTGTCATAGATGCCGATGTTGCCGTCGGGCACGCCGTCGGCGGCCCCGCGTTCCAGTCCGTAGCGCTTGAGAATGGGATTCATGCCGTCCGGCCGGGAGTTGAATTCGGACTCGACGCAGAACGTGCGGTCTTCGACCGGCAACGCCGCCAGTTGGGACATGGTCGTGATACCGCCCAGCTCGGCGACCGCCTCACTGCGCACAGCCAGGGCGAAAGTGTTGTTCATGGGTGCCGGCGTGCCCCAGGTGAGGCCGTTCTCGATGTCCCGGTCGTGCACGGCCTGCCACATTTCGCCCTGATCGGCGATCGCCTCGGCCTGACCGAGGTAGGTCAGCCACGCGGTCCCGGTGTATTCCCAGAGCACGTCGGCCTGACCGGAGAGGATTAGTTCGCGGGTCGGCTGGCTGCCGGGCAGATTGCTCAGGTCGGTGACGTCGAATCCCGCCGCGGTCCCGGCGAGCACCGCAATCTTGCCGAGCAGCAGCTGCTCCGTGAAGCTCTTGGACGTGACCGTGAGTTCGACGCCCTCGGCACCGTCGAGCGGGGTGATCGATCCGGGACCAACCGCGGGCACGTACGAGGTCGACGGTTTCAGGCCGCAGCCGGTCAGGGCGACGGCGGACAGGGCGAGCACACCGGCTGCCAGACCCCAGCGGCCGAGGGGCATGCGGCGGGCGCGAGGAGAGGAACGGTACATCTAGAGTCCCCTTCGGGCGGGCAACGTGTTCGACAACGCGGCCGACCCAGTCGATGAGCAGGGCGAGGAGAGCCACGAGCAGGGCTCCGGTGACGAGCACGGGGGTGAGGCTGAGATTGACGCCCGTGATGATGAGGATGCCGAGCCCACCGCCGTTGACGAACGTGGCCGGGGCTGCGGTGCCCACCAACAGAACGAGGGCGGTGCGCACTCCCGACAGCATGACCGGAACGGCGAGCGGGAGTTCCACGCGAAACAGCACGGCTGCGGAGCTCATGCCCATGCCACGTCCGGCCTCGACCAGGCGGGCATCGACCTGCTGCAGCCCGACCATGGTGTTGCGCAGCACGGGAAGCACCGCGTAGAGCACGAGGCTCAACGTCGCGGCCCAGAAGCCGAAACCAACCCAGAACGCGAGCAGCACGACGACTCCGATCGCGGGGGCGGCCTGCCCGACGTTGGCGATCGCGAGCACCGGAGCGGTCAGAAACCGCAGGGGCCTGCGGGTCAGGGCGATCCCCAGAGGAATCGCGACGACCAACACGATCACCGCGGCGAGCAGGGTGAGCTGGATGTGCCCCACGGTGTAGACCCAGAGCGCGGCCGGGGCGAGGGTGGTGAGCTCGATCGGCGAGAGGTTGGCCGTCAGCAGCCAGATCAGGAGCGTGAGGAACGCGGGCAGGATGCCGGCCAGCTGGTAGACCAGTCCCCGCCAGGAATGCCACACGGCGCGGGCACGGCTGACCGGTGCAGCCTGCGCGGACGCGTCGTCGGGCGTGACGGCGAAGTCGTCGCCGACACTGTCGGCATCCGTCTTCAGGGTTGTGGTACTCACTGAGCGGCCCGCGCGTCAGCGCCGCTGCTTTCGGAATCGCTGCTGTCGGTCTCGCTCAGGTCGGCCTCCGCGGCAGCCGCCTGCGCCTGGAACAGTCCCGTGTTCAGGCCGATGGGCGCCTGATCTGACTCGAGCACCGCAGCGGTCTGTGACCGGGTGATGGCGTCCATCACGGTCTGTACGTCGATAACGCCCTTGAACATCTCGCGGCGGCCGGTGACGAGCGCGGCCCCGGCGCTGGAGACGAGCATCGTGTCGAGCGCGTCATTGAGCGTGGCACGGTAGCCGACGACCGGGAGTTTCGGGTCGGGAACGTTGCCGATGACCTCGAGGCGGCCGAGCTTGCGCCGGGAGAGCCTTTGGACGGGACGGCGACGCTCATCGACGATGACCGCGTGCCCCTGGCCGGCCTCGACGACGCGGGTCAGGACATCCGCTGCCCGTTCGCCGGGAGTTCCCACGACGGCGTCGCTGAGGCCGACCTCCGCCACCCGGGTCAGGGTGAGCTGTTTGAGGCCGGCGCCAGACCCGATGAAGTTTTCGACGAACTCGCTGGCCGGGTCACCGAGGATGCGTTCCGGGGTGTCGTACTGCTCCAGCTGGGCGCCCTCGTTGAAGGTGGCGATCCAGTCGCCGAGCTTGACGGCCTCGTCAAAGTCGTGGGTGACGCAGACGATGGTCTTCTGCAGTTCTTCCTGGATGTTGATCAGCTCGTCCTGCAGGCGAAGGCGGGTGATCGGGTCGACGGCGCCGAAGGGCTCGTCCATGAGGAGCACGGGCGGGTCTGCCGCGAGGGCGCGCGCCACGCCGACGCGTTGCTGCTGGCCACCGGAGAGCTCCTTGGGGTACCGGTCGCGGTAGAGCGCGGGGTCGAGGGAGACGAGCTCGAGGAGTTCGTCGACGCGGGCCGTCATCGGCGCCTTCATCCCCTTCATCAACTACGGCTCGGGCCTCCTCGCGCTCGTCGGCGCTGTCCTCGGCCTCGTCGCTGTGCTTCAGAAGCGCGCGCGGACCACCGCGATCGCCGGGCTCGTCATTTCCGTCGTCGCCATCATCCTTTCTGTCATCATGGCCGTCGTGTACATCGCCGGGTTCGCGGCCGCGGTCGCGGACTCCGTCAGCACCAAACCGGTCGCCGAGGCGCCCGCCGCGGACGCTCCCGCTGCGGACGCGCCCGCTGCCGACAGCGCGGCGGTCGGCACCTGGGAGAACCCGGCACCCCTTGGCACAACGGTTGTCGTCAAGAACGCGGGCGTCCCCGCATGGGAGGTGACGTTGAACGCGTCGACCCTCGACGCGAACGCGGCGATGGCAGCGGAGAACCAGTTTAACGACGCGCCTGCCGCCGGTAGCCAGTGGGCGATGGTCCCGGTCACCGTCAAATACGTCGGCACGGAGACCGGCAACCCGGCCTTCGACCTCACATTCAGCTTCGTCAGCGCCGCGGGCACGACCCACCAGGTGTTCGACCACATTGCTATGGGCCCGAACGAGCTGAGCGCGACCAACGACCTGTACCCGGGAGCCACGGCCACCGGCAACGTCGTCATCGAGGTCCCGTCCGCCGATGTGGCGATAGGCACATGGACGGTGAAGTCGATCTTCGGCGAGGACTTCTTCTACGCCGCCCAGTAAGAACCGAGCACGATTGAACGCCGTTCACACCGTCGTGTGGGCGGCGTTCCTCATTTCTGCTTGCGCTCCCCGCCGAGCGCGGCTCGTGCAGCTCGTCCGTGGCACAGCCCGAATTATTTGCGTTCGAGTGTGACTGTCTTGGTTACGCCCATCGCTGAGACGTCGTAGCTGATGACCTTGTCGTTATACGAGAACGTTTTGATCGGGTCGCTTGAGGCGAGCATCGCGCCCGAAGTCTTCTCTGTGTCATTCTGCGAGTCCCAGGAGTAAACACCTGACTCGGTCGGAGCCTCGTAACTGCCAGCCCAATAGAGGGCCTTTGTATTGCCACCGTCGCTGACCCAGTTGATCTTGATCGAGCCCGAATCAATCGTGGCGGACTGATAGCTGTCCTCGGACCCTGAATTGGTCGACATCCACTCGCCGGTGAGGTCGGCAGGCATCTCCGGAGCAGGAGCTTCCGAGACCTTTGGCGACTGTGAAGAGCTGGCGGCCTCTGAGTCAGGAACCGCAGCGCACCCGGCAAGGCTGCCTCCGAGGAGCGCAAGAGCTGCTGCAGCTGTGAACAGGATTTTTGCCTGGGTTCGGTTCAATGCGATCTCCTTCGTTGCTGAGCGACCCAACCATATCAGCGCGACTCCGACACGATCGCGGCAGCTCTCCGCTGCCGATCTAGCGCCACCGAAGGGAAGCCCACAACTCTGCGGGCGGCCCAGTCCACACGCCCAATCCCGGGGAGGTGCTCGAAACCAGTCAACGTGGCTAATGTGAAAACGAGTTCGGCAGGTCAGAGCAGCGCATCGGAGTTTTGAAACGAGAGGAAGGCGATGACCCGACCAGTGCGAACCTGGAGGAGGGCGTCGATCCCGGCGGTCGCTGGAGGCCTGGCATTCTGGGCCGCCAACTTCGCGATCTCGCTGACCCCCATCGCCGCGGAGTACAGGGCCGCGCTTTCGATTGCCTACGTGCCGATGCTGCTGGAGGCCATGTTCGGTGGCATGGTTCTGGGATTCGGTGTCAGCTATTCCCTGGTTCGCTTCTACGACCGGCTGCCCACGCAGAGTCCTGTTCTCAAGTCATTGCTGCTGAGCCTCACCGCCCTGGTCGTCGTCACCGCACTCGTCGAAGTCCCCGCCAAGCTACTCACCCCGACGCCTGACGCCTGACGCCTGACGGTACTTCCTGATCGCGGCGCTGTTCAACGTGATCAGGATCGCGGCTCTCGGAGTTGTCATCGGCCTTCTCTACGGCAGGCTCTACGGGCCCGCGAGGGAGTGACCTCGAGTTCTTCCGGTTCCCCAGCAGAGGGACGGCTGCTACCCTGCCGATCAGCAACGCGACTCGGTCGAAACAGGAGATGAGTGGGATGCCAGCGGGAAAAGTCAATGACATGGCGCCGCGCACCGTAGCCCCCCTCACGGGTGCCTTCTACCTGGCGTTCGTGCTGGCCTCGCTGCTTGCCGGGTTGGTCGGCCACATCGGCATGGGCGGGGCCGAGCAGGTCTACGAGTCGATCGCCACGAACCCCTTGTCCTTTCGGCTCGCCCTTGTCATCGCGTATTTGTCGGCCTTCTTCTTCCTCGCGGCCGCCTGGGGCTTGTACGTTCTGCTCCGACCTGTCAACCGGCATCTGGCGCTGCTCTTCCTCCTGCTCAACGCGGTGGGCGTCGGCATCCAATGCGCCAGCATGATTCCACTCATTTCCGCTCTCCTGCAGCAGGATGGGGCCGGTCACCTTCAGGCCTACTCAGCTGCGCAACTGGAGGCGTCGGCGTATTTGTCGATCGACGTCTACAAGACGGCCTTCGCTACGGCCCAGCTGTTCTTCGGCATATGGCTGTTCCCGCTTGGCTATCTCGTGTTCAAGTCGGGGTTCCTTCCGAAATTCCTCGGGGTCATTCTGATCGTCGATGGGGTCGGTGTCATCATCTGGTTCCTTCAGGCACTGCTGCTGCCGGACTACCCCGCGATCAGCTACCCGTCGTTCGCCGTGGGGTTCATCGCCGAGGTCGGACTGGCGCTGTGGCTGCTCATCATGGCCGTGAAGGTCGTCGACGCCGAGGAGGATCTGCCCGACTGACGATGCAGGACGACGACGACGGATGGCCTGCGGCTCACACCGTCGTTCCTTGGTCGCATTCCTTGTCGCTGCGTTGCTGCGCGATATCGTCAGCCTCGTCGACAGTGACCGCGCCTCAGCGCAGGATGATCGGTATCAGCATGTCGATCTGCGTGAACGGTGATAGCCGTGACCCAGCCGCTGAGAAGTTCCGCCCAGAAGCGCAAATCTCTACTCACCGGCACGAGGACAACATGGAAGAGGGAATTGGGTTGTCGCCCGGCTCGTGTCACCGCCGGCTGAAGTGGTGATTGATTCCCAAGAGCTTCAAACGCTGGCGGGGCGTTCGTTGCTTATATGAGCTACTAACGCGAATCCCGCGGTGAGGAATGCAAACCAAATGAATGGGTTCCGCGGACCGCGGCTAAGCAGGTACAGCTGGTATGGGTCTCCGAGGGTGTACGTCTCCGGGTTGCCGAAAAGAAGCCCGAGCCCCACGAGAAAACATGCCATCATTCCGATCGTCACTCCAACGGCGAAGGCACGCGGAAGCATCAGACCGCCCAGAAGTAGGACACCAAATACGAGGATCGTAAGGGCCATTCGCGGCAGCACACTGAGCAGCGCGGCTCCGGAGAACAGTCCCGCCCACCCTCCTTCCGAGAAACCAAGTAGCGCGTAGAAGAGAGCACCCGAGAGGATGCCGGCGACAGACAACACAACGGTTTTCATCGCACGCCGTGGGACGCGTGCGAGAGTCGTTCCGTACGTTCGGACACCATCGTCCTCCTTACGCGCAAGTCACCGCCTGGTCGCTCAACGGCGTGAACGGACACTACCGACTTCGGTTCACCTCCACAAGGGTTGAAGGGTGACCCAGTACCCCTGACGGCGGTAGCGTGTGAGGCACGGACGCACCGGCGCGCAGGCCCGGCAGGGTGCTCGCTCACATCACCTGGACCCGGCAGAATTGAACCATGACCCCGCTCCCCCGCAGCACCCCTGAAGCCGAGGGAATGTCTTCCCAGGCCATTCTCGATTTCGTCGCCGCGGCGGAGCAGCTCGAGAGCCTGCACAGCCTCATGGTCGTTCGACACGGCCGCGTCGTGGCCGAGGGCTGGTGGCATCCCTACGCGGCGCAGCATCCGCACCTTATGTTCTCGGTGAGCAAGAGCTTCACCTCGACCGCCATCGGGCTCGCCATCGGCGAGGGCCGGCTGACGCTCGACGACCTCGTCGTCGACCTGCTCCCCGATGACCTGCCCGCGCAGATCGACCCGCACCTGGCCGCGCTGAGCGTGCGCCACCTGCTCACCATGACCACGGGGCATCCGACCGACACTGTGTCGCTCGCCGACGACTCTCACGGCGACAACTGGGCCCGCACCATCCTCACCCAGCCCCTCGAGTTCGCGCCGGGCAGCCACTACGTCTACAACAGCGGGGCGAGCTACCTGCTCTCGGCGATCCTCCAGCGACTCACCGGTGAGCGCCTGTTCGACTACCTCACCCCTCGGTTGTTCGACCCGCTCGGCATCGTCAGCGCCACCTGGCAGACCTGCCCGCGCGGAATCGACGCCGGCGGTTGGGGGCTCTCCATCACGACCGAGCAGCTCGCGACCTTCGGCCAGCTGCTTCTGCAGCGAGGCGAGTGGAACGGCACGCGACTCGTCGCGGCGGAGTGGATCGACGAGGCCACCTCCACGCAGGTGGACACGTCGGGCACCGAGCACGATGTCGACGGACGGGAGGGCTACGGCTACCAGTTCTGGCGGAACCGGCCGACGGGCTACCGCGCCGACGGGGCCTTCGGCCAGTTCTGCCTCGTGCTTCCAGAAACGGATGCCGTGATCACGCTGACCTCGGCGCTCCCGACCGCGCAACGCGCCCTCGATCTCGTCTGGGAACACCTGCTGCCCGCCTTCACCGACCACCCGATCCCCGAACTGAAGACCGGTCTCGCCGGAACGCTGGCGTCCCTCACCCTGCCGACCGTCATCGGGGAGCGCACGTCACCGACGGCTGCCCGGGTGGCGGGCATCCGCTTCAACTTCGATGATGCGGAAGTGACCGCGGCCACTCTCGAGCCGGGTCTGCTCACGATCATCCGTGGCGGCACGGCGCGACCGATAGCATTCGGTCACGGCGAGTGGGTGGCATCCGGTGATGCCCGGGTGCTGGCCAGCGGCGCGTGGGTCTCCCCCAAAACCCTGGTCGTGCGGGCGCACAACGTGGGCACACCGTTCTCGCGCACGTACACACTCGACTTCGGGACTGACGCGTTGACCCTCGACATCGAACAGAACGTTGCGTTCGGGGACCTGCCCCACACTCGCCTGGTCAGCCGCTAGCCGATTGCTGGGCCGCAGCCTCCCGACGCGGAGCTAGCGCTGGGCCTCTTGCGGGCGCTTTCCGACGGTGCTGGAAGACAATCTTTAATGACGGGATTTCTCCCATTTCGTCACGCATTCTGGCAAGATTCGCGAGTTTTCTCAGCTTGCTTGCGCTGCCTCCCGGCGCCGAATCATGATGAATGCCACCCGGGAATGCCGTCGGTCATCGTCGACGGGCCCGTCCACATTTCGAAGGAGAGCCATGTCCAACGCCGATCCAACATTTGCCCCCGGTGCCGCCGGATTTGACTTCAACACGGCCAGAGAGAGCACCTTCAACACGGACACCGTAGAGTCCAGCCGCCTCGACAGCAACGTCGCCCCCGTCACAGCGGACCAGAGCCCCACCGTCGGAGACCGGGCCGCCGATGTCAAGGACACATCGGTCGCCGCCGGTCAGCACGTCGCCGGCGTCACCAAGGAAGAGATTCATAAGGTCGGCTCTGAGACCAAGAAGCAGGCCAAGGACCTCTACCGCGAAACCCAGTCGGAACTCGCCGACCAGGCCGCAGCCCAGCAGAAGCGGGTAGCCTCAGGCATCCGTTCACTCGGCGACGAGTTCGGCGCGATGGCCGGGAAATCCGAAACCCAGGGAGTGGCCAGCGACCTCGCCCAGCAGGCCGCCACGCGAGCCGCCGGGATCGCAGACTGGCTGGACCAGCGCGACCCGGGCTCCCTCCTCGGCGAGGTGAAGAACTACGCCCGGCGCAAGCCCGGAACCTTTATTGCCATCGCCGCCGTAGCGGGTGTCCTCGCCGGACGGCTGACGCGCGGGGTGATCGAGGAGTCCAAGGACTCTGCCGAGGAGCCCACCCGCGAGTCCAAGGTCACGCCCGGTTACGCCGCCGCGACCCCCGGATACGCCGTCACCAACCCCGACTACACCGCCACTCCCGCGTACGGATCCAACTCCGAGTACTCCACCAACCCCGACCTCGGTGGGATGCCGCGATGACCGACCTGCACACCCCGTCCGAGGTCAAGGCCGCCGAAACCTCCCTGGGTGACCTGCTCACCGAGGTCACCCGTGACGTGTCCACACTCATGCGCCAGGAGGTCGCGCTCGCGAAGGCGGAAGTGCGCCAGTCCGCCACCCGCGCGGGCAAGGGAGCCGGCCTGCTCGGGGGCGCGGGCTATGCCGGCCATCTCACCGTTCTCTTCCTCTCGCTCGCGGGCTGGTGGGGACTCGGCCAGGTCATGGACATCGCCTGGGCGGCGTTCATCGTCGCCCTGGTCTGGGGAATCGTGGCCGCCGTGCTATATGTCCTGGGCCGCAAAGAACTCAATACCGTTCAGGGCGCGCCACGCACCGTCGATTCTTTGAAGCACATTCCAGACGCACTCAAACGAAATGAGGAAAACCGATGAGCACCGACATTTCTCCCAGCACCAGCACCAGCACCGACCCGGACGTCCTCCGCGCCGAGATCGAAATCACGCGCCGCGAACTCGGCAGCGACGTCGACGCCCTGGCCGACAAGGTCACGCCGGGCAAAATCATGCAACGCCAGACCGACAAAGTGAAAGGAGCCGTGGGCTCTGTGAAAGACAAGTTGATGGGTTCCGCCTCCGACGCGGGCGATTCGCTGAGCGGCCTCGCCGACGACGCCTCCGACGCAGCACACCACGCCGCACAGAAAGCGAAGGGCAACCCCCTGGCCATCGGCCTGATCGCCTTCGGGGTCGGCTGGCTGGCGTCGTCGATGGTCCCCGCGAGCACCACGGAGAAGCGAATCGCCGGCAAGGTCACCGAAGCCGCTGAGCCGCTGGTGCAGGAAGTGACCGACGCCGCAAAGCAGGTCGGCGAGCACCTCAAGCAGCCGCTCACCGATGCCGCGGATGCCGTGAAGGACACGGCCACGGATGCGGCAGCCACCGTCAAATCCGAGACCACCGACGCCGTCAGCGAGGTGCGCGACGAAGCAAAGCACGCGGGGCAGACCCCGGGCCATTAGCGCCGGCTCCCGGCGGCACGGTCGACCCGCTCACGCAGTTGGGTCTGACCGGCCGCCGGGTTTCACCTCGTTTGCACCTCGTGCTGTCCCTGGAAAGGAACCGATGACCCCCTCTCTCCTGGCCACGACGCTCACTCGGCAGGACGGCGACGCCGACGTCAACGACCGCCACGACCTGATGCACCGTAACCTGATGGCCACAATGCTGTTCTCGGCGGGCCTGCCCATGATCCTCGGCGGCGACGAACCAGGCCGCAGCCAGGGCGACGACAACAACGACTGCTGCCAGGACAACGAAATCTCCTGGTTCGACTGGGATGCGGTCGACCACGAGATGCTTGCCTTCACGCGTGACCTCCTCACGCTGCGCCAAGAAAATCCGGCCCTGCGCCCCAACTGGTTCCGGCAGTCCCCCGATGCCGGCACGGGCGACACAGTGCGGGTCTTGCGAGCGGATGCCGAAAAGTTCAGTGACGCGGATTGGGATGACGTGGACGCCCAGGCGATGGCCTTCATTCTGGAGCACGTCGGCGCGGACGCGTTTGCGTCCCTGCTTAACGCCGGCCCGAAGGAGGTGGAGTTCACCATTCCCTCCTCTCCCAACCAGGAATGGGAACTCGCCACCTCCAGCGATCCAGGTCAGAGGGTGTCATCCTCCGGGAGCACGCTCCCCGTGAGAGATGGGTCCTTCACCCTGCTTCGTTCCCGGGCCTGGAGATCGGGCCTTACGGGAGGGCGTGTCCCGCGGCCGTGAAGAGGCGGTACCACTCCTCACGGCTGAGCGGGATATCGGACCCGGCGGCGGACTCCACCACTCGCGCGGGCTTGGTCGTGCCCAGGACCACCTGAATGTTGGCCGGGTGCCTGGTGATCCAGGCGACAGCGATCCCCGTGGGCGTGACGCCGTGGGCGGCGGCGATTTCCTCGAGCGCGTCATTGAGCGGGCCGTAATGCTCCCGGTCGCCCACGAACGCACCGTCGAAGTTGCCGCTCTGGAACGGCGACCAGGCTTGCAGGGTGATGTCGTTCAGTCTGCTGTACTCGAGGAGCCCGTTGTCCCGAACAACGGACTGTTCCAGCCCTGCCATGTTGGCGGCGACTCCCTGGGAGATCAACGGCGCGTGGGTGATGCTCAGCTGCACCTGGTTGAAGGCGAGCGGCTGGTTGACTGATCGCTTCAGAAGTTCGATCACCCCAGGCGTCTGGTTGGAGACGCCGAAGTTGCGCACCTTCCCCGCGGCGTGCAGGGCGTCGAACGCCGAAGCGACCTCCTCGGGCTCGACCAGGGTGTCCGGACGGTGCAGCAGCAGGATGTCCAGGTAGTCGAGGTTCAGCGCCGCGAGGGACTCGTCGACCGAGCGGAGGATGTGTTCCCTGGAGAAATCGAAGAAGCCCTGCCGGATGCCGACCTTGGACTGGATGATGACCGACTCACGCTCTGCGTCCGTGAACGTGACCGCGTCACCGAACCGCTTTTCACACCCGTGGGCCCCACCGTAAATATCGGCGTGGTCGAAGAAGTTGATGCCGGCATCCCGAGCGGTGCCGACGAGAGTGCGGATCTCCTCATCCCCCAGTTCCGAGATCCTCATCAAGCCGAGAATGACATTGGATGCTTGCAGGTTCGTGCGTGGAGGGTTGTAGATCTTCATCAATCCATCCTGCCTTACTTCGAATTCCCGCGGCGCGGACGCTTTGAGGGTCCCCAAGCCCAGCGTCGCTTAGACCGGTTCCGGAGGCGCGCGGCCCCTCCACAAATAGCGTTTGATCAGGTTCTCCACAGGGCACTGGTGGGTGCCCGTTTGGGCCGTTGAATGTCGGTGGGTGCCCGTATCGTGTGTCTCATGAAGCCCTCAGTTGTGGAGCAGATGGAGACCCTGGGTCGTCATTTCGACGCGATCCGGGAGACGCAGGCGGAGGCCGCCCGGGTGGACGCTCGCCTCGCCGAGCAGGTCGATCAGGCACGGCGGTTCGCCGAGGCGGTGGTGCGGGACGCCGCCCGGGACCCGGCGGCACTCTCGCTGGCCGCGCGGGTGCCCCGCGCCGGGTGGGACGCCGCGATGATCGCCGAGCGGGAGTTCGTGACCGAGCTGGCCTGCACGCTGCGGTTGCCGGTGCGGTCGGCGGAGACCCTGATCGCCGAGAGCCACACCCTCATGAACGAACTGCCGGGCACCCGGGCAGCCCTGCAGAACGGGGCGATCACCTACCGGCACGCGCAGGCGCTGATCAATCAGGCCTGGTCCCTCCCAGCCGAGGCGCTGGCCGGGTTCGAGCAGGCCCTGCTGAAGTCGGCACCCCACCTGACCGTCTCGAACCTCAAACACCGGGCCCGGGTGCTGCGGGAACGGCTGCACCCGGAATCGATCAGGGCCCGGCATCAGAAGTCCGTGGCCGACCGCAGAGTCTTCTTCGAGCCGGAGCCCGATGGGATGGCCTCGCTGCACTGGTACGACTCCGCGGAGAAGGTGAAGGCCGGGTACGACCGGCTCACGGTGACTGCGTTGAGTTCGCAGGGCCCGGGCGAGAAACGCACGTTGACTCAGCTGCGCGCGGACACGTTCGCGGACCTCATCCTCGACGGGGTCACCGCGTCGGGCGTCGGCAGGGGAATCCGCGGCACCGTGCATGTCACCGTCCCGGTGATGACGCTCCTCGGCCACTCCGAGGAGCCCGGCGAGCTCGAGGGGTACGGGCCGATCGACCCGGATACGGCCAGGGAGATCGCGGCGCGGGCCCCGAGTTTCATCCGCATCCTGACCCATCCCGAGACCGGGGCGGTGCTGTCGGTGGGCCGCACCCGGTACAAGGTGCCGAAAGACCTGAAACGGTATTTGAGGGTGCGAGATGCGACCTGCCGGTGGCCGGGTTGCCGGCGGGCGGCAGCGCACTGCGACCTCGACCATACCCTGGACTGGCAGTTCGAGGGGCTGACCGCGCACGACAATCTCGCGCACCTGTGTCCGGCCGACCACGCGCTGAAGTCGGAGACGCGATGGAGCTACGTGCACCTACCGGACGGCACACTCGAGTGGACATCCCCGACCGGGCGCAGGTTCATCAGCGAACCGGTCACGATCATCCGCCCGCCGGAAAGTTGGCGAAGATCGAAGGCTGGGCCACCACCGGAGCAGGTGCGGCCGGCCGACGCGAAGACGCGGCCGCCGGAGTCGGACGAACCCCCACCGTTCTGAGGGGCACGCCGAGCTCTATTGGGCACACCGAGATGGACACCGAGACAGTGAAGCGACAGCACATCAGTAGCGCTGTCGCGCTGATTCACTCTCGGGCCCAGCACCGGGCCCGACGGATGTCCCATCGGGCCCGGTGCTCACTGGCGATCAGTGATCGGCGGCCAGCCGATCGAGCATTATCAGTGGTCGTCGTTCTCGTTGGTCGAGCCCGCCGGGATACCGGGGACATCGTCAGGCCCGTAGATCTTCGCGTCCCCAGGGTACGGAGACGTCCAGTGGTGGGTCTGGTACCAGGTCCAGCGGTTCATCAGGTCCGGGTTGTTGAAGTCCGCCACCGCGTCGTGGTGAGCGGTTCCGGTGAAGTGCTGCTTCTCGGCCCACCTCTGCCACTTGGCAGCGACGGTTTTCTCAGCCGCAGGGATCTCAGCGGCCTTGGCGGCGGCGGCGTTCACCGCGTCCGCCTCTGCGCCGGTCGTGCCGAGCGTGTCGTAGCCGCAGGCGGGCGCGGTCACCACGCCCTCGGTCAGCGGCACCTGGTTGAGCACCGCGTCATACGGAGTCAGGTCGGCTTTGTTGGTGAACGCATCCGTCATCGGCGTCGCCGCGGCGAGCTTCTGGTTCAGCGGTTGGGCGCCGAGGATCTGCTCGATGGTGCGGACCATGCTGATCTGCGAGTAATACGTGCTGACGGTCTTGCCGTGCACCGCATACGGGCTGATCACCTGAACGGGAGCGCGGTGGCCGTCGACGTGGTCGGCGCCGTCCTGGGTGTCGTCCTCGGCAATGAAGATCGCCGAGTCTTTCCAGTAGGGAGAGTGGGAGATCTCTTCGACGATCTTGCCGACCGCGAGGTCGTTGTCAGCGACCTGGGCCTCCGGGTCTGCGGTGCCGCCGGTGTGGTCGCTCGACAGCCACATCATGTTGAGGTTGGCCGGACCGTTCTTCTCGAAGTTCTGCTTCCAGGTCTGGTAGCGGTAGATGTCGGGTATCGCGAGGTCGAACGGCGCGGCGTTCGGGTCCGTGATCGCGTTGAGAGACGGAATGACGGAGCTGGCGTGAAGCTGAAGCGACGGGGTGAACAGCTGGGCGGGGTCACCGCCGGCCGTGACATCCTTCGCCGCGCAGTAGTACTGCTGCCAGGTCGCACCGGCCGGCTTGCCCTCGCCGTATTCGAACTCACCGAAGTTCCTGGCGGTCTTGCCGGCGGCCTGGATCGAGTTCCAGAGGAAGCCGGAGCGCTGGTGGCCCAGCACGTCCTCCTCCGTGTCGTACGAGCGGGCGTACTCGCCCGCGCTGGTCTCGCTGTATGCCGGGTTGTCGCCCTGCATGAGCCAGTTGTGGCCCTCAGCCGAGTTCGTCCCGATGTCGTACGTGTTGTCGTACAGGCCGAACTGGGTCGCAAGCGCGTGCTGGTTCGGGGTGACTTTCTGGCCGAACTGCGTGAGCGAGGGGTCGCCGTTGCCTTGCTTCATGTCGCCGAAGAGCTGGTCGTAGCTGCGGTTCTCCTTGACGATGAGGAACACGTGCTTGATGGCCGACGGATCCCCGATGCGTTTCGGGATGGCCTGGACTGACTCGTTCTCGCCCTGGGCCTGCTTGAGCGAGGTGGCATCCCAGCCGTTCTGGGCAAATACCGTCGCGGTGTATTTCTTGATTTCCTGGTCACTCGGCAGGGTGAACCGGGTGAGCGAGGCGGTCGTCGAGTGACTGCCGTGACCGGTCGCGGGGGTGGTGCCCTGCCCCTTGTCGTAGGTCAGCGCCGGGCCGCGCGCGTCGATGCCACGCGTGTTGGTGACCACGATCTGGCCGTTGACCGAGCTGACGTTCTCCGGGAAGTAGTCCGTCGGTAGCAGGCCGATGGAACTGGCCGGGTCGCGCGGGTCCTTCCTGTTGACCGTGTACACCGCGATGGCGTTGGCGCGGCCGAGAGACACCAGCAGGTGGTTGTCCTGCATGGTGATCGCGGTCGGCTCGTAGCCGGTCGTCGAGGAGGCCCACGGCTGGGTGGCGATGGTCTGCATGACCGTGTTGGTCTTCGTATCGATGACCGAGATGGTGTCGCTGTTCGTGTTGGCCACGTACAGGGTGGTGCCGTCGAGGTACATCGCTGTCGGGTGCAGTTCAACCGGGATCGACGAGACCGGCGTCGACGGGTTCGCCGTGTCGATGACGCTGACCGTGCCCGTCGTGGAGGTGCCCAGAGTGGTGTCGGCGGGCACCTGCGTGCCGTAGGAGTCCATTGTCGTGTCACCCGCGACGGCCTGGCGACCGCCCTCGTTCGTGACGTAGAGCATGCTGTCGATGAGCTTCAGCTGGCGCGGAGCGATGCCCACGGCAAAGGTCTGCTTGATCGTGCCCGTGGCCGGGTCGATTGCGACCGCCGAGTTCTGACCGTTGACGGCAGCGTAGAGGGTCGAGCCGTCGGCAGAGAAGGCCATGCCGGCGGTCAGCGCCTTGTGGCCACCGACGGTCGGGATGCTGATCTTGGTGCCGGCCCCGAGCGAGCCGTCCGCGTTGAACGGATACCGGACGATGCCGGTGGCGACTGACACGAAGAGGAACTTCCCGTCTGGGGAGAAAATCGGTCCCTCCTGACCGACGGTGCCGTCGGAAATCTTGAGGTAGGCCATGTTCCCGAACCCGGCGTCAGTCGCCGCGGTCGCGAACTTCGCGGCAGCAAGGGTGCCCGCTGCTGCGACCGGCTTGTACGTCTTGAGGTCGAAGACCTGCAGGTCGACCGAACGGTCGGCGCTGGTTCCGGCGAGGAAGCGGCCGTCGGGGCTGACGACCGAGCCCATGAGCTTGCCGAACGGCGTCATCAGTCGGTCACCGATGGGCTGAAGCGTCTGATCTGATGAGATCTGTTCCGCGCCGCTGTACAGGCTTCCGACCTGCTGGTCGCCGAACCCGAGCGTCGACGCGGTGGCGATGCCCCCGCCGAGTAGAGCAAGGGCGCAGCCTCCGGCGGTGACAGCGAGAATTCGATGGCCAGCAGCCAGGGAACAGAGATGGCGCAGGCGGGAATGCCCGCTCCGCGGTGATTTGCTGTTCATTTACATACCCATTTTCCGGAGTCCGTTGTGCCGATGTAGCCTCGTCAGAGGCGCAAAACAGACACTTACAGAACCCCAGGGTGTGCAGCCAAACAACCGATGAATGGGCGGTTACCGCTGACCAACGGCAGGAAGCGCGATCAGCGCAGGGGCGCCCGCCGGATTGAAGCAGTGCTCTGCAGCGCTTCAACCCGGCGGACTCCAATCACTGGGACTGGAGCTTCTTCGCCCTCCGCACCTGGTGCAGGATCGGCTCGGTGTATCCGTTGGGCGAGGATGCGCCCTCAAGGATGAGCCGACGGGCAGCCATGAATGCGAGCCCGGGTCCGGTCGACCCGATCAGTGCTTCGTAGGTCGGGTCACCGGCATTCTGCGCATCGACGACCGCAGCCAGTTGCCCGAGGCTCGCGTCGACATCCGTCTTGCTGATCACGCCGTGGGTGAGCCAGTTCGCGAGGAGCTGACTGGAGATGCGCAGGGTCGCGCGGTCCTCCATGAGCCCGACGCCGTGAATGTCGGGAACCTTGGAACAGCCGACCCCCTGATCGACCCATCGAACGACATAGCCGAGGATCGACTGTACGTTGTCGTCGAGCTCGGTCTGGCGCTCTTCGTCGCTGAGCTCTCGTTCGGCGAGCGGGAGGACCAGAATCGGGTCGAGCGCCTGACGAGTGCGCCCGGCCAGTTCGCGCTGACGGACGGCCACGTCGACCTCGTGATAGTGGGTCGCGTGCAGTGTCGCCGCCGTGGGAGACGGGACCCAGGCGGTGGTGGCGCCGGACAGGGGGTGCGCGATCTTCTTCTCGAGCATGTCGTGCATGAGATCGGGCATGGCCCACATGCCCTTGCCGATCTGGGCCCGGCCGGGGAAACCCGCCGCGAGGCCGGCGTCGACGTTCGCGTTCTCGTAGGCCGCCATGAAGGGCATGGAACGGATCTCGCTCTTGGTGGCCATCGGCCCGGCGTGCATGGAGGTGTGAATCTCGTCGCCGGTACGGTCGAGGAATCCCGTGTTGATGAAGACGATGCGCTCCGCGGCGACGGCGATGCACGCCCGCAGATTCAGCGTCGTTCGCCGTTCTTCGTCCATGATCCCCACCTTCACGGTGAGCGGGGGCAGGCCCAGGAGCTTCTCCACCCGCGCGAACAGGTCGACGGTGAACGCCACCTCGTCGGGGCCGTGCATCTTCGGCTTGACGATGTACACCGAACCGGTGCGGGAGTTGCCGCCGCGGGTCTCGCCGACGAGATCGGGGAACGAACCGAGCACGGTCAGCACCGCGTCGAGAATTCCTTCGAAGACCTCGACGCCGGACGCATCCCGCACGGTTTCGGTCTGCATCAGGTGCCCGACGTTGCGCACCAGCAGCAGGCTCCGGCCGGGCAGCGTCAGCTCGCCGCCGTCGGGTGCCGTGTAAACGCGGTCGCCGTTCATGGTGCGCGTGAAGACGCCGGCACCCTTCCGGACGGTCTCGCTCAGGGTGCCGCGCATGAGCTCGCGCCAGTTGCGGTAGCCGAGCACCTTGTCCTCGGCGTCGACGGCTGCAACCGAGTCTTCGAGGTCCATGATCGTGGTGACCGCGGACTCGAGCACGATGTCCTGAATGCCCGCGGCATCCGTGGCCCCGATGAGTGCGGCCCGGTCGATGATCACGTCGAGGTGCAGTCCGTGGTGCAGGAAGAGCAGAGACGACGGTTGCGACGGCTCGCCTCGATAACCGACCAGCGCCGACGGGTCGGCCAGGGCGACGGATGATCCGTCCCCCAGAGCCACGACCAGCTCACCGTTCTCGACGCGGTACGCGACGGCATCCGTGTGCGAGCCCTTTTCGAGTGGAATGGCCTGGTCGAGGAGAGCGCGTCCGCGCGCGATGACCTGTGCGCCCCGGACAGCGTTGTAGGAGTCTCCGCGGGCCGCGCCGCCGTCATCCGCGATCGCGTCGGTGCCGTAGAGCGCGTCATAGAGCGAACCCCAGCGGGCGTTCGCCGCGTTGACAGCGAACCGCGCGTTAAGCAGCGGAACAACAAGCTGCGGCCCCGCCTGCGACGCGATCTCCGCATCAACGTTCGAGGTGGTGATGGTGAAGTCCCCGGGTTCGGGCGCGAGGTAGCCGATCTCGGTCAGGAAAGCGCGGTACTCGGCCGGGTCAGGCTGGCCGGGGTGAGCCTGATGAAAGGCATCGATTTGGGCCTGCAGGTCATCCCTGATGCCGAGCAGCTCAATGTTTTTGGGTGTGAGGTCGCTGATCAGCGTGCTCAACCCCTGCCAGAAAGCGTCCACGGCGATGCCGGTGCCCTGCAGGGCTTCATTCTCGACGAACGCGGCGAATGAAGCGGCGACATCGAGATCTGCTCGCTGTTCGCGTGGCGCGAGGCCGGCGACAGGCAGTGATACGGATGCTTCGACGGGCATGTTCATCGTTGAACTCCTTGGTAAGAACAGCTAGTGCGGGTGCGCCCGCTGGGCCGACTGTGTCTGGCCAGTCTCTCACCCGCCACCGCCCCTTCGTAACGAACTCACGTCGGGGCGGACTCGCCAGCCCTCACCGAAAACAGCGAATGAATCCGCGTCACCACTGACGACGACCACGTCATTATCCAGACGAAAGCCCCACCGGAATTCTCCGGCGGGGCTCTTTCATTCGCGAGCATCGTCAACGACGATGACGCCGCCACCGTCAAATAACGCGACGGGCGACCAGTGGGACCGCATGGTTGACCCCGGCGCCGGCCTGCCCAAGCAGCAACGGCAGGAACCAGGACCAGCCTTGCATCGTGGCTTCGGCTGGGTTCACGCGTCCGTTACACGCCTCGGCGACCCGACATCGAGCGCACCAAGAATGCAATCACAGCAATCACCAGCAGGACCACGCCCACCCACAAGAGGAAGTTCAGCGACTGCACAAAACCGCCCGTCAGCAAGAGGACGACCGCGATGATGGCCACGACGATCAGCAGAATGTTCATGGTGTTTCCTTTCCAATGTTTTCGAAACCTTCGGGCGACCGTCCTCGTTCGCTATTTCTCGAACACGTCTTTCACATGTTCGCCGGCCTGCTTCAGACTCGCCTTGGCCTGGTCGGTCTTGCCCTCAGTCTCGAGCGACTCGTCCCCAGCGATCTTGCCTGCGCTCTCCTTGAGCCTTCCCGAGGCCTTGTCAGCCGCGTTCTTGATCTTGTCAGCCTCACTCATTGTTTACACCTCTCAGCAATCAAAGACAGCGAGGCGGCGCCGGCCGATCGGATCCTCAGCGTTCTGGACGAGCCCCGTTCCGACCAACCTACTCTTGCGGTCGGGCTTCAACAATGGACTAGACACCGGCTCCCGCCTCATCCACCCGTAATTCCGGCCCGAGACCTGCGGGGTTGCGGAGCAGCGACACCCGTTTTGTCCGAACCCCGCACTGCGCTCGTACCACCCCCGGAACAACAAACCGGAAGGAGCCCCGGCCTCCCCGAATGACCCACCGCTACTATTGTGTGAATCACGCCCCGAAATGGCAGATGAGCGACGATACTCGGAAATGGCAGGCGCAAAATGAGCACACGCGGAACAGGCAGGCGAGGTATAGGTCTGATTGGGATCGTATATCTGGTCATCGGAGTCGTGGTCGCCGCCACCCACGGCTATCTCGTGGCATGGAACGTTCCCGCTAACATTCTTGAAGGTCTGGCGGTGATTGTGCTCTGGCCTCTCGTGGTCCCCTTCGGGGTCGATCTGCACTCCTTGATCGCATAGGGACCCGAGTATTACAACCGGATGCCCGCAGCGAGATTACGGTGCTGGCCTTGATCCCGGAGAGTGGACACGGGTTTCACCCACGAATCTCGGGTAATGCGTGCTGGCGCGGCTATAGACCACACTCCAAATCACTCCGGTTAGCTGGAGTGCCCAGAACGCTTCGGCTCTCTCGGTGAAGCATGCCTGTTCCTGAGCCGTTTCGTTGAGGGCTGCAACCATACCCACCACCACACCGGCATCGGCTTGAACTCACGCCCGCAGACGTTCACCACGGCCTTGCTGCCGGCCGCGCCGTCGAACGCGCCAAGTTTCTGGCCGCGGCCCGGGCGCAGTCAAACTATGCCGCCCGCTCTTCGCTGTACCGCGGCGCCATCGACTCCATCTGCTCCATCACGAGCTTGATGGCGACCGGCTGGCGGTCCGGCGGATAGCCGTACTTCACGAGCAACCGTTTGATGGAGGAGCGCAGCTTGGCGCGCACATCGTCGCGCACGGTCCAGTCGGTGCGCACGTCGCGGCGCATCACGGCCACCAGTTCGCGGGCGATGTCCGCCAGCACGGTCTCGCCCTGCACCTCGACGGCGGACTCGTTCTGCGCCACCGCGTCGAAGAACGCGAGCTCGTCGTGATTCAGCGGCGGATTGAAGCCGGCCCCGCGGTTCGCCTCCGCGGCGACCTCGCGGGCCAGGGCCACGAGCTCCGCGATCACCTCGGCCGAGGTGAGCTGCTGGTTCGTGTACTTGTTCATCAGCTCGAAGATCCGGTCCGAGAAGGCGCGCTGGCGCACCAGGTTGTTGCGCGTCGTGCGCACCGCCTCATCGGTGAGCAGCTTGCGCAGCGCCTCGATCGCGAGCTGCGGGTTGCGCGCGTGCTGCGTCTTGGCCATGAACGCCGGGCTGAGATCATCGAGCGACGGCTTCGGCATCCCGGCAGCCTCGTAGATGTCGAGCACCCCGCCCGCGCTCGTCGCCGATGCGATCAGCTCGCCCAGCAGACGCTGCACGTCCTCGGGCACCGGCTCACCGCGGGCCTGACGGTCCGAGGCATCGAACTTGGCCATCCACACCCGAGCCTCTTCGTACAGCTGGATCTCCGGCCGGCGCTCCTCAAGCTCTTGCGACCCGGCACCCGAGCACAGCGCCCACGCCCGCGACAGCTGCCCCGAGTAGCGGCGATACGCGGCCGCCAGGGTCTCTTCGCCCTCGGCAACCTGGTTGCCGGGTGTCGCCGGATCCCGCAGGTAGTTGACCGAGCCGGTCACGGCGTTCAGGTAGCGTTTCGGCCCGCCCTTGGCGAGCTCTGCCTTCCAGTCGTACCCGGCAAGCATCGCGCGCAGCATGTCGACGAGCGACAACGTCAGCACGATGGCGTCGTCGACGTCGCGCCCGATGGGCTTCAAGACCTGGTCGGTCTTCGTGTATTCGCCGAGTGCCTTGGCCAGGTTGTCGGCGAGCGGCGCATACGCCACGAGCAGGCCGTCTTCCTTGCCGCGGAACGTGCGGTTCACGCGCGCGAGCGTCTGCATGAGCAGCGCACCCTTGAGCGGTCGGTCCAGGTAGAGCGTGTGCAACGGCGGCGAGTCGTAACCGGTGAGCATCATGTCTTTCACGATCACCAGCTGCAGTTCGTCGTCGACGTCCTTGAGCCGGGCCTTAACCACGGCGTTGGCCGAATCGCGGCGCACGTGGTCGATGACGGGCGGCGTGTCCGATGCGGTGCCGGAGTAGACGACCTTGATGACGCCCTTGTCGAGGTCGTCGGAGTGCCATTTCGGCCGGAGCGCCACGATCGCCGCGTACAGGTTCGCGCAAATCTCGCGGGTTCCGCCGACGATCATGGCCTTGCCGGGCGACTCGATGAACTTCGTCATTTGGCCGCTCCGGTTCTCCCAGTGCGTCACGATGTCCTCGGCCAGCGCGGCGATGCGGTCCGGTGCGCCGTAGACGGCGTTCACGACCGCGACGGATGCCTCGATCCGTGCCCGTTCGGTGTCGTCCAGTCCCAGGGTGGCTTCGTCTGCTGCCTCGTCGAGGGTCTCTTCCATGACATCCGTTGCCAGGTTCACCTTGATCAGGCGCGGCTCGAAGTAGACCGGCACCGTGGCGCCGTCGTCGACGGCGCGGGAGAGGTCGTATATGTCGATGTACTCGCCGAAGACGTCGCGGGTGTTGCGGTCGTCGAAGGAGATGGGCGTGCCGGTGAACGCGATTAGGGTGGCGTGCGGGAGGGCGTCGCGCAGGTGGCGGGCATAGCCGTCGAGGTCGTCGTAGTGGCTGCGGTGCGCTTCATCGACGACCACGATGATGTTGCGCCGATCGGAGAGCAGCGGATGCTCCGCACCGGCCTGCTTCTCGGCCTCGCTGCGCCCGAACTTCTGCAGCGTGGTGAAGTAGATGCCGCCCGTGGCGCGGTTGCTGAGTTCGTCGCGCAGCTCGCTGCGCCGCTTGATCTGCCGGGGCTTCTCCGGCAGCAGCAGGCTCGCCGCAAACGTCTCGTAGAGCTGCCCGTCGAGCTCGTTGCGGTCGGTGATCACCACGACCGTGGGGTTCTTCAGCTTCGGATGCCGCGACACCAGGTTGGTGTAGAGCTCCATTTCCATCGACTTGCCCGAGCCCTGGGTGTGCCAGACCACGCCGGCCTTGCCGTTGCTCTCCACCGCCTGCGCCGTGCTGCCGACGGCCTTGGTGACGGCGAAGTACTGGTGCGGTTTGGCGATACGCTTGGCGAGCCCGTCGGCGCCCTCGTCAAAGGCGGTGAAGGAGCGCATCAGCTGCAGGAACCGCTCCTGGTTGTACAGGCCGAGCAGAGCGATCTCCATGCCGGTGGTCGCGTTCCAGTCGTTCGTGTCGCCGGATTTCACCGGGGTGCCGTCGTCGTCGACGTTCCAGGGCGAGAAGTGGTTGAGCGGCGTGAACGGGGTGCCGTATTTGGCGAGGATCCCGTCGCTGGCCAGCGTGAACACGCAGAACCGGAACGCCATCGGAAACTCCCGCAGGTAGGTCTGCAGCTGGGCGTGGGCCGCGGCGACATCCGCCGTCTCGCTGCCCGCCTTCTTCAGCTCGATTACGCTCACCGGCATGCCGTTGCAGTACAGCACGAGGTCGAAGCGCCGCTTGTAGTCGCCGCGGATGAGCGTGACCTGGTTCACCGCGAGCCAGTCGTTCTCCGACGGTTCGGCACTAACCAGACGGATGCTCGGATTCACCTCGGTGCCGTCGTCGCCGATGTAGCTGAGGCGAAACCCGTCGATCAGGTAGTCGTGGATCCGCTGGTTCTCGGTGATCGCGTCCTGCGACTTCGGCGAGGCGATCTCGGCGAGCGCCTGCACCAGGTACTCCCCCGGAACCGTCGGGTTCAGCCGCCGCAGCGCGTCGAGCAGCCGCGGTCGGATGAGCAGCTCATCCCAGCTGTCCCGCTGTCCGCTGCCCGGCGCGATCTGCTCGCCCGGCTTCGGCTGCCAACCGAGCGGTTCGCTGAGCAGGTCGAGCGCCACCTGCTCCCACTCCGCTTCCGAAAATCCCGCCATCAGAGCACCCCCTCAAGTACTTTCTCTGCATCCCTCACCCGAAGCTTGCCAGACATGAGCTGCGGGAGGAGTGCGTCGCGTGTTGCTGCGAGGGATTCGCTCTCGCGTTCAGCAAGAAGCGCGCTTTGCCACAGAGCGGTCATCAAGTCATCAATTTGATCAATCGCAGACCTGCTCGGGACAGCTACCAGTTCGTCAAGGTGTCGCCTCTGAATGTGACCCATCGTCGTCGCTTTGTCGGCGGCGATCCCCTTGAAATACGCGAGGCGTTCTCGTAGCAACTCATAGATAAGCCACGACGGTTGCTCGTTTGGCATGACCTTGAAGATGTGCTGATTAACGATGCCGTCCCCTCGGAACCACCGGTGGAGCGTAAGGGAGCCAGACCACGCGAAGAGTATGTCACCCGACCGTGCGAGAAATTCATCGCCGACTTCAGCGTCACTGAACACGGTCGATCCGCTGATGCCGGAGTTCAACTCCGCGATGCGAATAACCACTTTGCCGGTGCCACTGGCGCCCTTCGTGAACGCTTTGCCGTTCACGAAACGTGCCATCTCGGAGAGAGGTACCAGAGTGGACGCTCCTGCAATTGACTTGAACAAAGTCTGAGACAGACTTTCAGCGCCTTCGACGAGTTTCGCGTTGGCTGCAAGCTTGGCGTCGAGTGCCCCGAGCACACTCGCAATTCCTTCTTGATCTCTCCGAGGCGGTATCGACACGTTCATTTGGCGAAGGTGACTGGGCCCAAAGTGGCGCATCACGCTGCCTACGCCCATTTCCTGGATCTGCTGTTTGAACGTCGGCGCGGTCAGCACAAAGGGAATGAATCGCTGGCAGAGTCGTTCGTCTCGAGCTCTAAATCCGATTATTCCTGTGTAAGGAATTGCTCCGACCGCAGAAGGATCCACAGTCGCAACTTCACCAAGTGAAGCGGAAGAACTGAGCAGCACATCCCCAAGGGCGAGCCTGAACTGCGACCACCGAGTTGAGGCGAGCTCTGGATCGAGGAAATTGCAACCCTGCAGGAGGCCCGCCCCCACCTTGAGCCCAGCCAATCGAATGAGCGGTACACCTCGATCGTGAAAATCCTTCGCCAGTACCCCTGGCCCCTCGCGAAACTCCATCACTTCGACCAACGGAAGCGTTGTCCACTCAGACATGGACACGCCCCAGCTGCTCGCGCACGATGTCTGCCAGACGTTCGGCCTCCTCGAACTGAGTGAATAGCTCCGCCTTCAAACGCGCGATCTTGTGCTCGATTGGCACACCGTCGTCCTCGATGTCTACCGCTCCGACATACCGGCCTGGGGTGAGCGCATATTCTGCGGCCTTGATCTCGGCCAGCGACGCGGAGTAGGCGAAGCCGGGCTCGTCCGCGTAGGTGAGGCCAACGTCCGTTGCCGAAGCCGTGCCACGCCAGGCGTAGTACGTCCCCGCGATCTTCGCGATGTCCTCATCGGAGAGGGCGCGCTCAGCCCGATCGACCATGTAGCCAAGGTTGCGTGCATCAATGAATAGCACCTGACCCGTGCGGTCGATGCTGCCGTGCGCGCCAGCCATTTTGTCCTTGGCGAAGAACCAGGTGCAGACCGGGATTGCCGTGCTGCGGAACAGCTGGGTGGGCAGCACGATCATGCAGGAGACGAGGTCGGCCTCAACGAGCTGGGCGCGGATTTCGCCCTCACCGCCCGAAGTCGACGACATCGAGCCGTTGGCCATCACGACGCCGGCGCTTCCGCCCGGGGCGAGCTTGGAGATGATGTGCTGGATCCAGGCGTAGTTGGCATTGCCGGCCGGGGGCACGCCGTACTTCCAGCGCGGATCGCTCTCGCTGCGAGCCCAGTCCTTGATGTTGAAGGGCGGGTTGGCGAGCACGTAGTCGGCCTGCAGGTCGGGGTGCTGGTCGCGGGCGAAGGTGTCGCCCCAGCGGCTGGCGAGGTTGCCGTTCAGTCCGTGGATGGCGAGGTTCATCTTGGCCATGCGCCAGGTGCGCTCGTTCATCTCCTGCCCGTAGACGGAGATGTTCGAGCCCTCCTTGTGGTGGGACTCGAGGAACTTCTCGGTCTGCACGAACATGCCGCCCGACCCGCAGCAGGGGTCGTAGACGCGGCCGTGGGTGGGTTCGAGCACCTCCACGAGCACGCGAACGACGCCGGCGGGCGTGTAGAACTCGCCGCCGCGTTTGCCCTCTGCGGCCGCGAACTTCTCCAGGAAGTACTCGTAGACCTCGCCGAGGATGTCGCGGGCCTTCGTGGCGCCGTGGCCGGTGAAGCGGGCCGAGTTGAGCAGGTCGAGCAGCTCGCCGAGGCGGCGCTGGTCGACGCCGTCGCGGTTGTAGATGCGCGGCAGCGAACCGGCGAGGGCGGCGTTGTCGGCGGAGAGCAGGTCCATGGCCTCGTCGATGAGCAGGCCGATCGACTTCGGAGCCTCCCCCGGCGCGGCCGGCAGACCCTTCGCGTTCTCGGCGAGGTAGGTCCAGCGGGCGCGGGCGCCCACCCAGAACACGCCGCGGCCGGTGTACTCGTCGACGTCGTCGATCAGCTGGGCGATCTGGTCCTCGTTGAGGCCGTCGGCCTCCAGCTCGGTGCGGATCTGCTCACGGCGCTCGTCGAAGGCGTCGGACACGTACTTGAGGAAGACCAGGCCGAGGATGACGTCTTTGTACTGCGAGGCATCCATCGAGCCGCGCAGCTTGTCGGCGGCCTTCCAGAGGGTGTCTTTCAGCTCTTTCATGGTCGACGGCAGGGCCGCGACTTTGATCTTGGGTGCCACTAGTTGGTTCCTTCCAATGGAGCGAATGCGTGGGAAATTTGTGGGCCTGCGGTCTGGGAGACCGTGAGGCTGCCGGCGGTGACGCCGGCCATGAGCAGGGCGGCGAGCTCGTCGAGGTGGGCGAGGCGCTCGTGCGCGCGCTCCTGCTCCAACCGTACCGAGGCGAGGGCGTCGGCGAGCGCACGACTCTGCCGGTGATGCACCTGGCGCAGCGGCCAGCGCTGCCAGCGCCGGTGCCCGGGCGGAAGCGCCGCGATATCCGCGGCGACGACCTCGCCGAGTAGGCCGTTCGGGTCCTCGGGATTGATGCGCAAGATTCGGGCGGGGAAGAGCACCACCGAGGTGCCCTCCCGGTCGACGATGGCGGCGGGGTGCGGGGCCGTGGTGAAGACCAAGTCTCCGGGTTCCGTCACGCGGCCAGCGGGGTAGTCGGCGGCGAAGCGGAGGCGGTCGATGCGTCGGCGGCCGAGCGGGTTCTCGCCGAGCACCTCGGCGGGGCCGATGAGACGGATGCCGGCGGCATCCGTCTCGCCCCGGGCGATGTCCTCGGGGTCGAGGCGGTTGCCCTGGACGTACCGCAGGTGCTTGGCGGCCAGGAGCTGTTCCACGGTCTGAGTCCCGGCCGAGCCGGCCTGAGCGGGAAGGGTTGAGTCTCGCTGGTCGGTTGGGACGGTCGGCTCGGCGACGAGCCCGGCCAGGCCGGAGGCGGCATCCGTTTCGGTGTTCAGCATGGTGAGGAGGTCGTCTACCCGCACGGCGAGCGCGGCGCCCTGGGTCGTGCGCCCAGGTGCGGCGCGGCGTGCGCCGGCCACAAGGGAGTCTCGGCTGGCGAGCAGGGTGCGGGTGAGAACGAAGCGGGCGAAGCGGAAGGCGTGGGCGCGCACGGTGCCGCGGTCGCCCAGGGTGGCGATAAGGTCGCTGACCAGGTCGGCGATCACCGTCGGTTCGAGGGCCGTCGCGGTGAGGTCGGCGACCATGGTCCAGCGTTCGGCGAGTTGCACGTGCGCGTGGGCGGCGCCGAGCACCCAGAGGGCCTGGGACTGCTGAGGCTTGTGACGGATGACGCCGGCCGGCAGGCGCACGATGGCTCGCACCCGACCCGAACGCAGGATCGTGGAGCGCAGGCCGTCGGTGTCGCGCGGGAGGCCGGCATCCGTGAGCACCGACGCGGGCGCCAGGATCACGCCCAGCTGGTCGTTGTCCATCTGCAGCACGATCTGGTCGATCGCCGTCAGGATTGCGGTCGCGCTCATCGCCGGGTGATTTGCGGAGGGGAACTGCGCGAGGTGCACCGCAGTGCCCGTCACGGTGAACGCCCCCGATTCGTGCACCTCGAGGCCCGCGCGGGTTATGCGGTGCACGAGGAGGCGCCGGCGCAGGAGCCGGGCGGCTTCGTTGTCGGCATTGGCCGTGATCACCGTCACGTCACCGGAGGTGCTTTCGGCGCGGGCGATGGCCAGGATGGTGTCGCTCGCGCTGCCCATCGCATCGACGAAGACCGGATCGCCGGGCTGGGTTGCGGCGAGCGCGGCCGCCGTCTCGGCTATCAGGTCGAGAGCCGGGTCGCTGAGCGCTGTGTCGCTGAGGTCACGCAGGTCACGCTTGAAACGGTCGGCCATGAGGCGTTCGAAGGCCGCGGCCTCGCCGTAGGACGCCTCGACGAGGTCGTCCACGTAGCCCGCCAGCGACACCAGGCCGTCGCCGAGGCCTTCCACCTCACGGTAGAACAGGGCGTCGTCGGGATCGTGCTCGTCGGCGGCGTCGAGTAGGTCCCGGGCGGAGAGGGCGCCGAGCGGGCCGCCGGTGACGCTGCGCAGCGCGAGCAGGGCCGTCACCGCGCTAAAGGACTGCTCCGCTGCACGGGTCTCGTCGTTGAGAACGGCGTGGGCTGCGGCATCCGCTGACGCCTCGGGGTTGTTGCCGCGGTGCGTCTCGGCCAGCCATTGGCCCACCTGGCGGGCGTCGAACAGCTCCCGCCCGCGCAGCCGAGTGACGGGCGCCGGGAACGGGGAGTCACTGTCGGCGGCACGGGAGCGCCAGACCGAGACAACCGGGCGCTGCACACGGGCCAGGGCGGCGACGTCGGACATCGTCAGCAGGAGGGCCGGGCCTTGCTCGGTCATCTGCGCTCCCCCCTATCGTCGTGTGAGTTCAGGCTAGGGCACGTGGGATGTTTTCAGGTCGCGATGCTGATAACCCCTGTTATCAGATTGTTTAGGTTCTTGGCCATCTGCTGGGCCCTAGCGTGACGTTGTGCCTGATTCACCCGAAGTTTCAGGCACCGGCAGGCGGTGCCGGCTCCGGGGGGAACAACCGGTGCCGCCTGCTCCAGCTACTCGACACACACAGCCCGCAGTTTCAGCGACAAGTTTCAGCGACAAAGGAGTTCATTGACATGACCACAGACGACCACGGCGTTTCGGGGGTTCACGCGATAGTCGCGGAGGCCGGGCCGGCACCAGACCCGGTGGCCGCTTCCGCTGGGGCATCGGCCCCCGCACCGGCATCCGCTCGGGCATTCTCGACCCGGGAGCTCCGAATCGGCGGGGCGGCTCTGGGCCTCGGGGCGGTCGTCGGCGTGATCGCATCGCTGCTCGTCGCATCCGTCGCCGGCAGTATCGGCTCTCTCGTGGCTGCGAACCCCATGGCCGACGCGGCCGCGGCCTGTGACGTCGAAGGTGGCCTGTGGATCACCGTCGGCGACGAGGGCCGCAGCATCACGATGGATGGCGAGGGCGAGGAGTCGGTGGGCGCCGATTACGCGGATATGGCCTGCATCCTCAACGAGCTCGGCACCCCGGACAGCGTGATCAGCCGGATCGACACCACCCGGGCACTGGACGGTCGCCAGACCGGCACCTGGGACGGCTACTCCGCGTCGTGGGGCTACCACCCCGACAACGGCCTCGACATCGTGATCGACGTCACGAAATAACGACCTCTCTACCTCTTCTTTTGTACTCACGAACGACCATCCGAACTGGAGACCACCACAATGACTGACACCACCAATCGTTCCCCGATCGCCGGGGTTCCGGCATCACAGCAGGAGCAGGCCATCCCGTTCACTCCCCCGGGCCTGCCGCAGAACGTGCCGCTCACCCCGGGCCCTGCGTCCGTCTCGAACAAGTCGTTCGTGATCAACTGGCTGTTCGCCCTGCTCCTCGGCCTCTTCGCCGTCGACCGCTTTTACCTGGGCAAGATCGGCACCGGCCTGCTCAAGCTGTTCACCTTCGGCGGTCTGGGTGTGTGGGTGCTCGTCGACCTGATCCTGGTTCTCACCGGATCCCAGCGCGACAAGCAGGGACGGATGCTGGCCGGCTACGACCAGAACAAGAAGATCGCCTGGATCGTCTCCGGCGCGGTGATCGCCCTCTCGATGCTCATCTCGGGCGTGAACGCAGCCACGAACCCGCAGGATGCAACGCCTGCAGCGGTGGCGCCGGACGCGACCGCCGACTCGGTTGAGGCGGCGGAACCGACGCCGGTCGAGACTGTGGCACCAGTTGAGGAAACGCGGGCTCCCGAGCCTCCGGCCCCAGCCGTGCCTGCCGAGTTCGCGTCCGCGCTCGTCAAGGCCGCGAGCTACTCGAAGACCATGCACATGAGCAAAGTGGGACTCTTTGGTCAGCTCACATCGGAGTACGGCGAAAGATTCTCGCCGGAGGCCGCTCAGTACGCGGTGGACAACGTTCAGTCTGACTGGAACGCCAACGCCCTCGCCAAGGCTAAGTCCTACCAAGAAAGTATGGCCATGTCACCCGAGTCGATTCGTGAACAGCTCACCAGCGAGTACGGGGAGCAGTTCACCCCAGAGGAAGCCGACTACGCGATTCAGCATCTGAACGACTAGTCGGTCGTCACAGCGAGGATCCTGCCTGCCCTTGGGCAAACAACGAACCCCCTGCTCAGCAGGGGGTTCGTTGTGCACTCGGCTCGGCATTTCGGACTAGGAAGACGGTCCCTGCGCCGGCAGTGCGATTCCTTGTTCCTGCGCAAACTTCATGACGTTCGGCATGATCACCGCGGCTTGCTCCTTTGCGTCCTGGGTGGGAGTGAAGGCCACATACTCGCAGCCAGCGAACACGATCGGCGTGTGCCCGGGCTCGATTATGAACGCGTCCCCGGCCTCGAAGAATTCCTCGACCCCTTCGCCTGTCCGCACACCGAATTTGCCCTTGAGCACGTATCCGAAGTGGTTCGCCTGGCACTGATCATTGAGCGCACCTTTGAAGAAGATCGCCTGATCCATGTCGATGAGGTTGCTTTCAATGGTGACGGTCCAGCCACCGATCTCCTGCTCGTAGGCGTCTACATAGCCTGGGAACCCGGTGTGAGACGAAGCAGTGTCCTTCGATACCTTCGGCATCTTCTTCTCCTTCCAACGCGGTGATTCGCGCCGAGTCTGTGCCCCGGCCATCCGTCACTGCGCACGCCAGGCATCTTTGTACGGCGCGACCAGAAGGTATAGGCCTGTTCGGTGAGCAGAGCCTCGAGCGGCTGCGGCTTGGGAAGAACGCGCCGTCTACGCGTGGGCGATCACCCAGCAGCCTCAACTGACGCCGCACGTGGTGGTCAGAGGGGTTCAACCAAGGCTATGTGGATTCTAACCTCGGCCTCCGTTTAGGCATTTGAACGCCGACCCTCTGTGCCGGGCGCGTGAGTGCGCTTACGGTCAGCGTGAGGACCCGCCACCCGTGCGCCAATGCCCTGACAAAGGACCGAAGATGAACTTCTTGCCCGCTCCCGCCGCCCGCCACCTGGTTTCCTCTGCGCCCTCACGGCCGCATCCGAGCCCGGATTGGCGTCGTCTGTGGGTGAGCCTGGTCACTGTTTTGGCCGTGGTGCTGGGCGGGCTGACCGCACCGGCCGCGTTCGCCTCGTCCGCAAACGGCGCCACCTTCTCGGGCGGCGCAGGCACCGTGACAGTCGGTGGCGCGCTGTTCGCCACGAGCGGGGCTGGCGTGACCCTCACCGTGAGCACGTCCAACGATACGAAGTGCGTCGACGTCACCGGGGCCTTCACCGCTCACCAGATGTCCACGATCGGCAAGACGACGTGGACATTCACCACTACGGCGAGCACGGGCGACGGGGCCCGCGCCGTGACCGCGACGGCCTCCCCGAGTGAAAATTCGCAGGGGAAATGCACCGGGTCGTCAAGTTCGGCGCAGGCTTCCTACACCGTGGACAACACCGGTCCCGTCCTGCAGTCGACCCTCACCCCTGCCGCTAACGCCGCCGGGTGGAACAAGACCGACACTGTGGTCGCCTGGACCGCCACCGACGCAGGTTCCGGCGTGGGAACCGGCCCGACGCCCGCGTCATCCACCGTGAACGCCAACGGAACCACCAACATCACGTCGACGGCGCGAGACAGGCTGAACAACCTTGCATCGGCATCCGTCACCGTGCGGATCGACAAGGGCTCCCCCACCATTACCGCGACCCAGGTCACGAACCCCGCCGGCACTACAACGGTGACCTTCACCTGCAGCGACCCGACCTCCGGCATCGCCAGCTGCCTGGCCCAGGGCAGCACCACCAACGCAGTCACCGTGCAGCCGGGCAGCACCGTCATTGGCACCGCCACCGACGCTGCCGGTAACAGCAGCACGAAAACGGTCTCCGTAGCCGCCGGCGATACCAGCGCCCCCACACTCAGCGGCACCCCCACCACCCCTGCGAACGCCTCCGGCTGGTACGCGAACGACGTCACGGTTCGCTGGACCGCCGCAGACCCCGAGTCTGGAATCCCGACCGCACCGGTAGACACCACTATCTCCGGTGAGGGAACCGGCCTGACCAGCTCAACGTCCGTTCTGAACGGTGCCGGGCTGTCGACCACCGCGACCAGCCCTGCCGTGAAGATCGACCGTACCGCGCCCACGACCGGCATCAGCGGCAGCTCCAACACCTGGACCAACAACGCCGTGACTGTGTCCCTCTCGGCCGCCGACAATCTGTCCGGCGTCGCCCGCACCGAATACACGATTGACGGTGGCCCGACCCAGACGGGAACCGGCTTCACGCTCTCCTCCGAAGGCGATCACACGGTGACCTTCCGCAGCATCGATGCAGCCGGAAATGCCGAAGCCGTGCGGACCGCCCAGGTCCGCATCGACAGGACCGCTCCCACCATCGGCCACGTCTTCACGCCGCTGAGCTACGCCGATGGCACCTGGACCAATGCCAACGTGACGGTGACCTTCAGCTGCGCCGACCAGGGCGGATCCGGCGTCGCTGGCTGCACCGCGCCGTCGACCATCACCACTGAGGGCACCTCCGCCGTGGTCGGAACGGCAACTGACGGCGCCGGCAACAGCGCAACGGATTCCGCCAGCGTCCGCGTCGACAAGACGGTGCCCACAATCAGCGCCGTCGCGTCGGGCGTGCAGAACGACTCCGGTTGGTACCGCGACGACGTCACAATGAGCTACACCGCCAACGACGAGCTGTCCGGCGTCGCCGGAACACCGGCGAACGTCGTTCTCAGCGAAGGTTCCGAACAGTCCGCATTCGCGACGGTGACCGACGCGGCCGGCAACAGCAACAGCGCCGGAGTGACGGGCATCAACATCGACAAGACGCCGCCGGTGCTCACCGCCGAGTACTCCGCTGCCGCCTGGAACACCGACGACGTGACGGTGACCTGGACGTGCACGGACGCCCTGTCCGGTCCGGCCGGCCAGCCGAATAACACCAGCGTCACCGGCGAAGGCATCAACTTGTCATCGACTGCGAGCTGCTCCGACGTGGCCGGAAACGTCACCACCAAGACAGTCACCGGCATCAAGATCGACCGCTCGGCGCCCGCCACCGTGGCCGATGTTCCTGACCCGCTGGCCAGCGGCTGGTACGGCGACGCCGTGCTGGTCACCCTCACCGGCAGCGACAATCTATCGGATGTGGTGGCCACCAGCTACACCGTCGACGGCGGTGCGGTACAGGCCTACACCGAAGCTTTCAGCCTCGACAGCACGGGTGAGCACACCGTCCTGTTCTGGAGCACCGACGGTGCCGGCAACGTTGAGAAGGCCGGCGCACCGCTCACGCTGAAGGTCGACACCATCGCACCGACGACGACGGTGGTGAACCCGATCTCGCCGGCCAGCGGTTGGTTCGTGACCAGTGGCATCCCGGTGGCATTCGAGGCGAGCGACACCGGCTCCGGAATCTCCGCCACGCATTACACGATCGACGGCGGTGAGACGCAAACCTATGGTGCACCGTTCACCGCGAATCTCTCCACCGGCACCCACACCATCACCTATTGGAGTGTCGACCTCGCCGACAACACCGAGGAACACGCGACAACGAACACCGTCAACGTCAACGTCGACACAGATGCCCCGACGATCGTCGGCGCCGCCAGCCCCAAGGCCAACGCCGCGGGCTGGAACAACACCGACGTCGACGTAACCTTCAGCTGCAACGACCTCGCCTCAGGACTGCAGACCGGAGTCGCCGGTTGTGCGGGAGACACCACACTGACCAACGACGGTGCCGGCCAAACGGTAGTCGGCGATGCGGTCGATGTGGCCGGAAACACGCGCACCACGACCTTCGGCCCCGTCAACATCGACACGGTCAAGCCCACCCTGATGGGCGTTCCGGCCGACGGTAACGCGGCGGGCTGGCACACGGATGACGTGCTGGTCAAATGGATCGGAGATGATGCGCTCTCTGGCATCGACCCGACCACCCAGCCGGGCGACTCCTACGTCACCGGAGAGGGCGCCGATCTGGGCGCCGGTCCGGTAACCATCGCCGACAAGGCCGGCAATCTCAGCGACCCCGCATCGGTGACGGGTGTGAAGATCGACCGGACCGCGCCGCACATCGACGGCTCCCCCACCACGTCGGCGAACGCCGCCGGCTGGTACTCAGGCGACGTTACTGTCGACTACACCTGCACCGACGCCCTCTCTGGCATCGCAAAATGCCCGACAAGCAAGCTGATCACCGGCAACGGTGCTGACCAGAAGGTGACCGGCGACCCGGCAACGGATGTCGCGGGCAACCAGGCGGCCGGAGTCACGGTTTCCGGCATCAACATCGACGGCAGTGCCCCCAGCACGGTCAGCAACAACACCTGCACGGCGGTCAACGACTACTGCAAGGGTGACTTTGCCAACGTGGTGCTGACGGCGACCGACCAGGCCGGCCTCTCCGGCGTGAAGGAGATCCGCTACAGCGTTGACGGCGGCACCGAACAGGTGACGGCGGGAGCGACCGCAACGGTCCGTGTTCCGCTGACGGGTAGCGGAAGCGGCTCTGTGCAGTACTACGCGGTCGACAAGGCCGGCAACGTGGAAGCCTCGAACGGGGTTTCTCTCAAGTGGGACAACATCGCCCCGACCGTGACCCACACCGTCTCACCCACGCCCAACGCCGACGGGTGGAATAAGGGTGACGTCACCGTCACCTTCACGGCGAAGGACGACGACAGGGGCTCCGGTGTCACCGGCATCAGTGCTCCGGTCACGGTTTCCACCGAGACCGCCGGGCGGGTCGTCACCGGCTCGGCCACGGACACCGCCGGCAATGTCGGTACCGACTCGGTCACGGTCAAGCTCGACAGGACCGCACCGACCATCACTGGCACCATCACGGCCGGCACCCGGACGGCCAGCGGCTGGTACACGGGCCCTGTTACCGTAACGTTCACCTGCACGGATGCCCTGTCGGGCATAGTCACCTGCCCCGACCCGGTGGTGCTCTCCGCCAACGGTGCCAACGCCGCGTCGGGTACCGCCACCGACAAGGCCGGCAACAGCACCACGGCCAGCGTTCCCGGCATCAACATCGACCAGGAGAAGCCGACACTCACCACCGCGAATGTCAATGTGCAGGATGGCACCTTCACCGTCGGCTCCGTGCCCGCGCCGACCTGCACGGCCACTGACAGCTTTTCCGGGGTGGCGTCCTGCCGGGTGACCGTCACCGGTGGCAACGCGAACGGCGTCGGCACCTTCACCTACACGGCGACGGCCACGGACAAGGCGGGGAACTCGACGACCATCACGGGCACCTTCCGGGTGGTCTACCGGTTCGACGGGTTCCTGCAGCCGATCAATGACACCGCCCACCAGATCGGCGTCGCGACCAGCGTGTTCAAAGCCGGCAGCACTGTGCCGGTCAAATTTCAGCTGCGGGACGCCGCAGGCAACCTCGTGCAGGCTGCCTCCGCCCCGATCTGGCTGACGCCGGTGAAGGGCGTTGCGATGAACGTTCCGGTGGATGAGACGGTGTACACCGCAGTCTCCGACAGCGGCAGCGTCTTCAAGTACGACGCGACAAGCAAGCAGTACATCTACAACTGGAAAACCGGAAGTGCCAGCGGAAACTACTGGCGCATCGCCGTGATTTTGGATGACGGGCAGACGCACTTCGTCAACATCGGACTTCGCTAGCCGTTGATCAGGCACAAGGCCTCGCACCCTCTCGGGCGCGGGGCCTTGTGCCGCCCGCTACATGAAGCAAAGAGAGGACAAGCACATGCACTGCCCATCCTGGTGCACGACCCGTCATAGCCCCGGTCTTGGTGAAGAGAATTGGCTGCACGTGAGCGAACCGCTGGCCCTCGACGATGGCGCGCTTGCCCGGTTGTGCCTGTCGGTCGACCCTGACACCGGCACTGCGGATGGGCCCTACGTACTCATCGGCAGCACGGAGTACACGCTGAAGGAAGCCGAAGGGCTGGGCGCCGCGCTGGTCGCCCTGGCGGGCAGTGGGGGCGACATCGGCACTGCTGAGGTCGGCGCTCCCTAGTCGTTGCGGAGTAGCTTGAAAGCTGAATCGCGGTCAGGAACGACGAGTTTGCGCAGCACCGAGGAAACGTGCACCCGCACGGTCGTTGGCGACACGAACAGTCGTTTCGCCACCTGATCGGTGGACTCGCCCTGGCCGAGCAACTCCATGACCTCCCATTCGCGGGCGCTGAGCCTCGCGGCGGCAGCAGACCGCCTGAGATGGCGCCGGGCCGGGCCTCGGAACTCCGCGAGGATGCGGGTCACCAGACCCGGGCTGATCGCCGAATCGCCCGCCAGCACGCTGCGCAGGGCATCGGGCAGTTTCGCCGGATCGGTGTCCTTGAGAAGATAACCGGATGCCCCGGCCCGCAAGGAATCGAACAGGTCGTCATCCTCTTTGGACTGGGTGAGCATGACGACGGCAGTGTCCCCCAGCTCGAGATTGATCCGGCCCGCGGCGTAGATCCCGTTGCCGGGCATGTGGATGTCGAGCAGCACCACGTCGGGCCGGTGCTCGAGCGCCAACACGATAGCTTCGTCCGCGCTCGCGCCCTCAGCGCAAACCTCGCAGCCGCCGTCCTCAAGCGCCGCCCGAATCTGACCGCGCACCCGAGCGTGATCGTCCGCGATGATTACCCGAATCCGCTCACCTACCATGTGACCTTCACCACCATGCCGTGACCGAAGGCCCGGTCCACCTCGAACGAACCGGGAAGAGCCTGAGCCCGTTCCCGCATGCTGAGCAGCCCATAACCGGCATTCTGCCCGAGGGTTTCGGCCACGTTGAATCCCAAGCCGTTATCCCGGATCAGCAGCTGTCGCTCACCGCCGACAGAGCCCAGGTGCAACAGCACTCTTTGCGCTCTGCCGTGATGCACCGCATTCGCGACGGCTTCCTGGGCAATGCGCATGAGCGAGTGTTTCTGGTCCCAGTTAGCGACGATGGACTCGTCGATGTCGACGTCCAGGGTTACGGAATAGCGCATGGCCAGTTCTCGCGCTGTGCGACGCAGCACGATGCCCAACGGCTCGTCGTTTGGTCGTCCGAGTGCCTGCACGGCAGCGCGTATTTCGTCGAGGGCCCGGTCGCAGGCGGCCAGGATGCGGGCTGCGGCGTTGCCTGGAGCAATGGTATTACCGGGTGCGCCACCGGCGACAACGACTTCCGCCGGGATCGCGTGGCTTGCGGAGCGGATGTAGATCAGCTCCTGGACGACGCCGTCGTGCAGTTCCCGCGCGACGCGGTGCCGATCATCCTCTACTGCGGCCAAAGACTGCGCGCTCCAGTACTGCCTGAGCTCTCGCGCGGCGCCCACCAGCAGCAGCACGTAGCATCCGGCGCGGAGCAGGTCGCCTGCGTAGAGCCAGTCACTGTAACGGGACGGAAACATCGTGTAGTCCAGGCGCGAGAACCCCGCGAGGGCGCACGCGGGCCCCAGCCAGCGAAGCAGTTCGTCTGTGTACCGTCGTGACTGAACGGCGAAGGCGACGGATGCGGTGAAGAAACATACCGCCGCGACGCCCTGCGCAATCGGAACCAGAGGGTGCCACTCGGTGATGCCGTCCTGACCCTGCGCCGGAAGGCCGCCCCGGTCGAGTGTGACCGGAAGGCTCAGCCGGGCCGCCCAGAGAGCCAGACAGGTCACCACGAGCAGCATGATCACCGCCATCGGCACGAACTGGGACCGGCGGATGTCGGCGAGCTTTCTGGGACGTCCGAAGTTTGCCATCGCCGCCGCGGCGATGACGGCGGCCCCCATCACTCTGATCGTCAGCGGCAGCCACACATCGAGAGCGCCGGGGAGCGGACCGCTCAGCGCTTCGGCCGCCGCAGAGAGACCCAGTCCCGGCACGGCCAGGAGAACGAGGCCGTTGGCCAGAAGCAGGTCCGACAGCCGGCGCCGGCGCGCATACTTGCCGAACACGAGATAGGCCACCAGGAGTGCCACACAGGAGTACACGGTATCAAGCGCCAAATGCGCATTCGGGCTCCGGAATCCCGAATCCAGCCAGGGGCTCCACAGGATCAGGCCGGTGACTGTGGACCCAAACATCCACGCTGCAGTGGTCAGGCTGACGCTGGATACGCGATGTTCACGCACGGGCGGCCATCCAACGACAGTGTGCAGCGGGCAAATCTAGTGTGCTGTGCGAACGACCGCACCGTCGGTGTCGGGCAAGACCCATGGGGCGCCTCGGTTCAGCTAACAGCGGCTGTCGGGTCAGCTGCTCGGGTGAAGTGAGTGTAGCGCCGCACCTGAAATGCGGCGCGCCCCCAATCCAAGGGCCTGAATGTGACTGGAACGCCAATGCCCTCGCCAAGGCGAAGTCGTACCAGGAGACTATGGCCATGTCGCCAGAGTCGATTCGTGAGCAGCTCACCAGCGAGCATGGGGAGCAGTTCACCGCAGAGGAAGCCGACTTCGCAATCCAGCACTTGAACGGCTGACCAGTCGTCGAGCGCAACCAGCGCATAGCGGCAGACGTGCTCGCCGCGTATCGAGCGGGACGGAACTGCCTCGTTCTCTCGACCCGAGTTGAACATGTCGCTCGGCTCGCGGCGCTCCTGGGAACGGAAGCCGCCACGGTCGTTGTCCTGCACGGGAAGCTGGCCCCCAAGGAACGGCGCCGGATCCGGACCGAAATGTCCGACCGGGACCCCTCCGATCCGTTCATTCTCGTGGCGATCGACAAGATCGCCGGCGAAGGTTTTGACCTGCCCAGCCTCGACGCTCTCTTCCTCGCCGTTCCGATGGCGTTCAAAGGCCGGATCGTGCAACAAATCGGCCGCATCTCCCGCGCCTCCCGCCCCGCGACCGCAAAGCCCGGCCCTACCACGTCACAGGTGCACGACTACTGGGACGCCGAGCTACCGGTGTTTGATCGAATGTTCCGCAAGCGCCAGCGTGTCATCGCGAAGCTCGGCTTCACCGCGTCGGGCGGGGCCGACGCTAGGCCCCTGCCATCGGCCTCGCGACAAGTGCCCTGATGAGCGCAGCCAGTCTGTCCGCAGGGGCGCCCGCGTTGGCCACGACAAGGCCCTGGCGCGCCGAGTCCGCCAGGGTATGCAGGATTCGAGCGGCGTCGAGCCTCGTCCCGGATACGGGAGCGGTTCCGATCTTCCAGCCACCGAGCTCGACCGGGGGCACGCGGACCACGAAACCAAGTGGAGTTCCGTCCGTCAGAATCACGCCAACATGGAGGACGATCGGATCAACAGAGAATGCAAGCCTGAGGCCTGGAACGGCATCAAATCCGCGGCCGCCGACGGTAGCCGTCTCGAATCGCGCACCATACGAAGGCACCAGAATGTCAATTTCGAGATCGCCCTTCACATAGTGATTGCCAGTCGTGTCCGTGTAACCCGCATCGACCAGGGCGCGGTGGATCGGTTGCGTCCCGTGGATCGGCGGTGAGGGTTGAACTCCATTTCCTCCGCAGCCCTCATTCTTTTCCTCCAGGAAGGCCAGCGCCTGACCACTGACTCCCGATCTGACCCAGCGCGAGGCGCGAATTCATTCGCTGCTCGGCCTCAGACGAAGGCGACCGCGCGCACCGGCGCCCCGTCGCCGCCGAGTCGCAGGGGGAAGAAGCCAATCCGCACCTGTGAGGGCAGGTCATCCAGGCCGCAGAGGTTCTCGACGATCAGCCCGCCGCGGCCCAGCACGACCTCGTGCACGGGGAAGGCGGCCGACGACGTACCGGTCGGGTCGGGACTCAGCGTGTCGACCGCGAGGATCCGCATCCCGCGAGCGACGAGCTCGCTGGCAGCACCGGCATCGAGGGCCGGATGTCGCACTGCGCGTGCGTCGCCGAACCACCGCGCCCAGCCCGTGTCGATCACGACTATCGGGGGCAGTCGATCCGGTAGCGGATGCTCCGCATTCAGCCGGTCCCACCCGTATACCTCGCCCTCGGCGAGCGCTCGCACCCGCACCACCAGCGCATCGCCGAGGAGCTCGTCGAGGGCCACATCGGCCATTGTCCGGCCACCGGCGACGGTATGGGACGGCGCATCTATGTGCGTCCCGGTATGAGACCCCATTCGCAGCCCCGTCACGGCCACCCCGTCGCGGTCGAGGTCCAGGGCGGCGTCGACGTGGACCGCCGGGTCGCCGGGATACACCGGCATCCCGTCGGTGATCGGGTGGCTGAGGTCCCGGAGCGCCGTGCGCGGCGGCGCTCCAAGGCCGTCAGCGAGAGGTGTCGGCATCGGCGAGGTGCCGGCTGGGCTCGAAAGGAGTCTTGCTGCGGCGCGCGAGCGAGAAGGCCAAGTACACGGCGAAGGTCAGGAGGAATGCGGGAACGGTCGCACCGAACGGAAGCGGCCACACGTACGCCCACACGTAGGCGGACGCCGCACCGGCCACCCACGACGCGACAGCGAGCCAATTGATGCCGCCGGCGTACCAGTAGCGACCGCCCTGGGCCTTCAGGATGTCGGCGCTGTAGCTGCCGCGCGCGACGATGTAGTAGTCGACGATCATGATCGCGAAGATCGGTGCGAACAGGGCGCCGATCGTGACCAGGAACGTCGTGAACTGGGCCAGCAGCCCGAAGAAGGTCGAACCGATGATCGAGATGAGCCCGAGGACGATCGCGGTGGACAGGAACTTCACCCGGCGGCCTGGGAGCGCGTTGACCACACTCGTGACCATGCCGTAGACGACCATCGTGTTCGTCGCCATCACGGACAGGAAGATCGCGACCGCGAACAGGGCACCGAAGGGTTCGATGATCGTCACAGGGTCGAACGGCATCGCGTCGCCGCCCCCCAGGACGACGTAGCCGATCGCGCTCGCTCCGAGCGACATCGAGATCACCGTCGACAGGGTGTAACCGATTCCCGAGCCGACCACGCCCGCGCGAGTCGTCGATGCGAAGCGGTTGAAGTCGGCCGAGAGCACCGTCCACGATATGGCGGTCGCGACCACGACATCGAACGCCAGTCCCGGGGAGTAGAACGGCTCGAGCGGCGCCGGGATGGCCGCGAAGTCTGCCGGCGAGAAAGTAGTGAACGCCACGACGAAGATGTAGGCGGCGATCGCGAGGATGACCACGGCGAACCACGGTTCCACCCGAGCGACTCCGGCGTGGCCGAAGATCGCGAGGATCACGACGATCGTCTGGCAGAGCACCGCGAAGATGACGGGGTTCGAGAACCCGGTCATCGACGCGACGATGTAGTTGAGGGCGATCCCGGCGAGCATCGCCTGCACCCAGCTCCAGCCCATGAGGATGACCACGTTGGCGGCCACCGGCAGCAGGCTCCCGCGCGTCCCGAACGGTCCGCGCGTGATTGCCATCGTCGGCAGGCCGGTGCGCGTTCCGATCGCGCCGACCGTCACGAGCACTGCTGCTCCGACGATCGTTCCGCCCACGATCAGAGCGATGACGAGACCGAACGGCACATCCGGCACGAAGAGCGTGCCGGTCAGAAGGGTGGTGACCACAAGGTTCGCGGCCAGCCAGATCATGAGCACGCGGCCGAGCGAGTAGGTTCCGCGAACCGGGCCCGCGTCATCTGAGTTGGTGTCCAGTCGGCGGTCGAGACGGGTGTAGAGCGACATCTTTGGGCTCCTCGATGAAAGGGGTCGGGTCAGGGCTGGGGTGAGAGGTGTTCGTGGATGGCGATGAGGCCGCCAGAATTAGACCGGAAGACGATCGTTTCGCGCTCCCGGTAGGACATGGGTCCGTCCGCGGTGCTCACGCTCGTGCTGACGGAGTGGGTGAAGACGGCTCCGCCGGGAAACGCCTGCACCGCGGCCGCGCTCGATGCGCAGGATTCCACGCTCCAGCCGCCGCCCACCCATTCCTTCCACATGGCTTCGTAGGCAGCCCGGTCCTCGATGCGCGCAGGTTCGGTGTGGAAGACGAAGGTTGCGTCGGGTGCGAACAGTGAGAAGTAGCGCGGGCCGTCGGTGGCGGCGAACGCCTCGACGATGGCGGATGCCGCGGCACGGACTGCTTCGTCCGTCGGGGTGGGCAGTGTCATGGGTGTCTCCTGTGTCGGGCTTGTCGGTCGGGTTCGGCACTTCTACGTCGGGTCGGGGCTTTGTCCGTCGGGGTGGGTCACCTCAGGCGCCATCGCGCTCAGCAGCTCGTAGACGACGTGGCTGGCCGCGACCGCGGTCAGTTGGGCATGGTCGTACGCAGGGGCGACTTCGACCACGTCGGCGCCGATGATGCGCAGGTCGGCCAGGGCACGCAGCATCCGGAGCAGTTCTCGACTCGTGAGCCCGCCTGCCTCCGGTGTTCCTGTTCCCGGCGCGTGGGCGGGGTCGAGTACGTCGATGTCGATCGAGATGTAGAGCGGCGCGTCTCCGACTCTGGCGCGGATGCGTTCGACGGCGGCCGCGACGCCGTGCTCTTCGACGAATTCGCTCGTGACGATCGCAAAGCCGAGCCGGGCGTCGTCCTCGAGGTCGTCCTTCGAGTACAGGGGGCCGCGGATTCCGACGTGCATGCTCGCGGTCAGGTCGATGAGGCCTTCTTCGGACGCCCGCCGGAAGGGGGTCCCGTGAGTCATCGGCGCCCCGAAGTACGTGTCCCACGTGTCGAGGTGGGCATCGAAGTGCAATACCGCGACGGGCCCGTGCTGGGCGTGCGCGACGCGAAGCAGCGGCAGAGCGATCGTGTGGTCTCCGCCGATGGCGATTAGTCGGTCGGCGTGCTCGCTGAGCTGGCGCGCGCCTGCCTCGATCTCGGCTACGGCAGCAGCGATGTCGAACGGGTTCGCGGCGATGTCGCCGGCGTCGGCGACCTGCTGGGCGCCGAACGGGAAGACGTCCTGAGCAGGGTTGTACGGTCGCAGTAGGCGCGAGGCCTCGCGCACATGCGCGGGGCCGAACCGAGCACCGGGTCGGTAGCTCACTCCGCTGTCGAAGGGAATCCCGACGATCGCGATGTCTGCCCGCTCGACCTCGTCGAGCCGCGGGAGTCGCGCAAAGGTCGCGATTCCGGCGAACCGGGGCACGACACTCGCGTCCACCGGCCCGCGGGGCTCATCCGTCGCATCTTTGCTGAACGGTTGCATATTTGACAACTTTCGGTACGCTATAGACAACTACACCGCTCACGGTACGCTGCCCCGGGCAGATCGTCAAGGACGAATGTGTGAGCAGCTTCGAGGAGGAACTGTGCGCGCCATCCACCCCACCGCGGAAGGCACCGCGACACCCATCGGCGCCAAGCTGCGCTCCGCTCGCACCGCTCAGGGCATGTCACTCGCCCAGGTCGCTCAGACGACGGGCCTCAGCAAGGGCTTCCTCAGCCGGGTCGAGCGCGACGAGACGTCACCGAGCGTGGCAACGCTTGTCCAGTTGTGTCAGGTGCTCTCGTTGCCCGTCGGAGCGCTCTTCGCCGAGCCCGATGTTCACCATGTCGCGTACGCCGACGCTCCGCGGATCAACTTGGGCGGAGTGCACGCCGACGAGCGACTGATGTCGCCGCGCGGCGAGGAGCGGGTTCAGCTGCTGCGATCAGAACTCGAGCCCGACGCGCACGGAGGGTCCGATCTCTACACAATCAACTGCGACGTCGAAGCGCTCCACGTCGTCTCGGGATCACTCACCGTGCGATTCGCCGGTCGCACCGTGGCCGTCCACGCCGGCGACGCGCTGACCTTCCCCGGTCGAGAGCCGCACACCTGGCAGGTCGAGGGCGGCGAGCCGGCCGTCGTGCTGTGGGTCATCGTGCCCGCGCCGTGGAGCGGCTCGGCCTGACCGAGACCGCGTCGTATTCGAACCCCAGCGTCCAGTTCAGCGCAGGCAGGGGCGCGGCCGCCCCGAAATCGTTGAGGAATCCGCGGATGGCATCCAGGAGCCCGGCAGATAGAACCCTCTCCAGGTCGGGACCGAGGCCGGTCATCCACTTCGTCCCTTCCGCAGCGAGGTGGTCCGCCACAGCTTCGTCGACGCGTTCGAGGGCGACGCTCGGGCCGTCGAACTCGGCCGCCCGCAGCGCATCCGGGTCCACGTCGACCGCTTCACGCTAAACCCTGTCCGCGTCTCACTCTGAACGTTAGGCTGGCCAACAGAACCCTTGAGATCGGAGGACCAGCATGAATGGTGACGGCACACAGAGTGAACCGATCCAAGACCAGCATTCTCAATCGGACGAGGACAAGGTGGCGGGGATTCTCGCACAGGAGGAAGCAGACCTCGCCGGCCACAGTGAGCCCCAAGTCCTCGACGCGCTGCGTGAACGATTCGCAGATGCTGGACACACCGTGAGCGAAGAAGCACTCCAAGACCATGCGCGTCGAATCGCCGGCCTCGACCCGAACGATTTCTCCAGCAAAACACGGTGACTTCCTAACGACGATGCAGCGCCACCATCGCGGATTCCGACAGGGTTCTGCGTGGGCATTCAGGAGCGGCGTAGGAACCGGATCAGAACCGCGGACCCAGGCCAGCGACAAACAGTAGCGTCGCCGCTGCCGGCCGAGCACCCCTCGACATGTGCGAGTCCTCATCGCGTCGGCGGAATCTGGACGGGGCGGCCTGGGTGCGAGCCTCTTCGGTCACCCCACTCTCGGCGAGCGGATCGGCGTTACTGCCCATCAAGGCGGCCACCCGTTCTCCACCGCGTCGACGCGGTCGGATGCCAGAAGCGGGAGCGAGTGAACTCTAACTCTCTCCCGGCTTCATCAGCAAAAGGGGGTCGTCCCGTCCCCTTCCGAGTATCGCCAAGAACACGGATCTCAATAAGAATCCCTCAACGATGGTTCGGCGACCGCAAGGTGGTGCGCGAGGGAGAACGCTCCGCACGGTCCCGGATGCCCCGGAGCATCCGCTCGGTCATGAGGAAGCTCACCATCTCGATCGGCTCCACGAGCACCTTGGCCCAGTCGGTGAGGTGCCGTACCGCTCGTGAACGACAAGCCGCGTCGACCCCTCGGTTCGAGGTTGAAGGACAAACGCCCACGTGAAGTCGTAGGGTGCTCCGGCGCCCGTGCCGTCGAGGGCGACCGCTCCGCCCAACACGAGATGGTGCTCATCCTCGAGATGGACAACCGACAACACGACCTCGGGAGCAAGATTCACATCGTCGCCGACGGAGCGGATCTGTAGTTCGGGCTCGACAGTGTCGACGCTGTGAATCTCGACGCCGGCGAGGTTCTCGACCCAGTCGTAGGTGTAGAAGCCGCCGCGGTTCTGGCCGAGCTGCGCAAGCCAAGGCCACACCTCGGAAGGTGTCGCAGAAATCGATATACCGCGGGTCGCTGTGAGGTCGGGGTTGGGCAACGGAGCTGCGGTCCAGCATTGAGGGTGCTTCCTCCTTGTCTCTGATCTTGACCGGGATCAGCCATTGGTCCCACACGTCCGGGGTCAAGAACACGAGCATGCGGTCGTGGATCTCACCTGACGCATCACGCGCTGCACGCGTGATGATCGTGAACGTGATCTTCCACATGTCGTCCTTTTGGCGGGCCGCGTAGAGGCCGGCCGCAGCCAGCACATCGCCATCTCCGTGGATGAAGTAGGGCTGCTTGCCGTCTTCCAGCCAGAGGAGCGCCCACAGAACGTTCCGTTGGTGGCGGATTATAGTCAGGCCTCGACGGCCGAGCCTGTCGTGCCAGACGGGGCCTAATAGCCGTCGTCTCGGTCGTGATCGGTCGACGTCTCGGCCAGTGGTCGGCGAGTCAGGCGTACGAGCGCGCTCGCTCGTTTGCTCGCTTGCTCGCTGCTCGCTGAGGGCGCAGTCACCGTCTCACTTTGCTGAGATCGACGAGGGCGACAGGCTCACCTGGCGAGCTCTGCTAGCTCCTCGGCGAGCAGATCCTGCAGCGTGGCTAAGTCGGGGCAGGCATCGGGGTCGGCGATGAGAGTGATCGTGAGATCGCCTGCGTATGAGAGCACGGTGAATGAGACGGTCACGTTTCCCGTCGAGGCGCTCAGCGGGACAATCGCGGTGACCGGGCAGCCAAAGATTGACAGGCGCTGTTCTGGCCCGCGCAGACTGCTTACAAAGGTGTGGATTAGACGCTGCCGGTCGACGAACCATTGGAATAGTCCCAGCTGGGCGAGTATCCGAAAGAACGGGCCGAGCAGGGCGGTCGTCGCACCGGGCGACGATCGTTTGGCCTTCCGGGTCCCCTCTGCTACGAATCGCAATCGACTCGCCGCGGCGCCGACTCCAGGCACCCGGATCGGGATCACCCCGCTGCGATTGCCCAAGTCTCCGTGCGTCGCGGCGCGCCGCTCGGAGAACGGCACCGAGACGATGAACCGGTCGACAGCCTCGCCGCGCAACGCGAGGAGCCGGTGCAGCGCGCCACCGATCGCGGTAAGCACGACGTCGTTGACCGTGGCTTTCTGGGCGTGACCGGCGTTGCGGATCCCGACCAGCGCCACCGTGACCGTAACGAGGCTTCGTCGCGGGCCGGTCGGCCGGTTGAGCGAGGTTGGCCTCAGGCGCGTCCACCGCACCGACCGCAATTCCCGGGCCGCGTCCTGGAGGCGGCGCAGCAAAACGGGGAGACCTCGCAGCGAACCTAGCCGACGGGTCCAGGCGTCGATGGCGAGCTGGCGAATGGACGCTTGCCGCCGCGGAAAATCGGATTCACGCGTCTTCGGGCCCACGGCCCGGGGCTTCCCGGTGGCTTCCGACTGGTCTACGAGCCCGCCCAGCACAGCCAGGCCAGCCACGCCATCGGCGAGCACGTGGTGAAAGACGACGATCAACGCGGCTTGGTCCCGCGCTACTCCGGTGACAAGTGTGGCTGCCCAGAGCGCACGGGTGCGCGGCAGCGGAGTGACCAGCAGCACTGCGGCTAGATCAAGTACCGCCTGCTCGTCCCTGGGGGACGGGCAGGGGATGACGCTCACATGCTCGGTCACGTCGAAATCGGCATCGTCTACCCAGATCGGCCGCCCACAGCCGAACGGCGCAGGCACGAGCCTCTTCCGTAGCCGCGGCACGCCCGGAAGACGCTGGGCGAGAAGGTCGACAGCCCGCTCGACATCGAGCCCAGTCCCCGAACCGAGCACGTCAACCGTGTCGATCATCAGCACGGCACCCACCTGCAACGGCGAAGCTCCGTGCTCGGTTGCCAGCGACATCAGATCGTCGGTACTCACCCGGTCGATCGAAGACGACACCCCCATATCTCCAAACTATACCCACGGCAATCGGGTATGTCGCGCCTGTGATTGAGCCTGGCAAAAACACGGACAATCTCGACCATCGGCGGTGTGGCGAACCCCGACAAAAGCCGGTCTCTCGGTGCGTGGATTTGGTGACGGATGTCCCATCACTGGTGCCACCGGATGTGCGGCCTTAGGATCCTTCGGCTCCGATCCATCCGAACAGCACGTTGGCAATACGGCCAAGAGCGCGGGCCACTTATCAAGAGTGCCCGCACAACGTTCGCTATCCGATTGGTCCTCGTCCGGGCGGCTTGACGGCCTGACCATTAGTCCGATCGCTCGAGGCTCACACCGACGGCAGCCGGCAGGGGTGCGCGGCACCCGAGCCGCGGGAGTACGCTGCGACGAATGACGGGACGCTGACGACCCGAGGAGGTGCCGGTGGGCCATGCACGGACGGGGAGACTCGTCGCATTCGAGTGGCTGGTCATCCTCGGTCTCGTCACTGGTGGGGTCGTCTTCGGGGTCCTGGGAACGGGCTCTGCGGACATTGACCTGCCGGAGAACCCGCTCGATATCAAGGTCGGGCAGAGCGTCGCAGAAGGGGCGCCAGAGGCGTCAGTAGATCCACTGGATAGGGATGTCATCGTGCGGCTCCAATGGATGATGTCGTCAAGCGGTGAAGTGGAGATAAATGCGTTCGCCACGAGTCACGCAGAGGCTCCCGATCCTCCTTTCACGATCGTCCTTTACTGTGGCGCCCGGTTGAACGACCTCGAAGGGATTGCGAAGAACCTCGATGGCACCGGCATCCAAGACATCTTCGCGGCCGCCGCGATGGACCATGTCGAGCGGGGAAAACCGAGGGGCGAGCCCGCCAAATTATCCACGTCGTAGGATCGGCGCAATTCACCGGATTTCTGGAAGGCAACTGGACAGACGCAAAGGCAGGCCAACGAGTCGCGCGAACACCGTCAGTCGGGTACTCGGGAGCGGAGCCCGACCTCCTTGAGGTCTCGGCGGAGTCGAAGTTTTTGGCGATTCTCACCGCACCAGCAACCGCCCTGTTCGAGAGTGCGACACCTGGTCAACTGGATGAAGGTGACGTGGTGTACGGCTCACCGAACGCAATGATCGACCGGAATGACAATTATGAGCTCGCTGCCGTGCAGTGGGAGACCGAACCAAAGCCGCTCAACACCCAGACCATGCTGCTTGGAAGCGGCATCGCCCGGTGGACTCTCCTGGGAGGGCAGGCGAGGGTTCCGTCCGTCAGAATCACGCCAACATCGAGGACGATCGGATAAACAGAAAAGGCGAGCCTGAGTCCTGGAGCGGCATCAAATCCGCGTCCGCCGACGGTAGCCGTCTCGAACCGCGCACCATCACTCCCGCGGGCGTTCGAAGTGGGTGGGGGAACGGGCATCCCAGCAATCACGCGGCTACGGCCGTTCATGGTGAGCGCAGACGGCTCGGAAAGCGAAGAGATGCTCGCCCCCAGGAACCCCGGATGCCGCTCGCGACATGGACGTACTCCCCTCCCCACCGGATGTGAGTTACGGCCCTGCCCGTCGCGGCCCTGCCCGTCGCGGCCGGTCTAGAGGTCTACGAGGTCGCGCCACTGTGCGGCAACGGACCGCAGCTCATGAGGGTGGTTTCGACTTCGCTGCCGGGCCACGCCGTGTTCATGTGAACATCTCCCGCGTCCACGGCGATCGTTCTGGGTAGGCGTTCGCCGGGTCGGATGACGAATGTCGGCTCGACGGGTTCGGCGATAAGTCGATTCGTTGGCCTCACGGGGGGCACGGCAAGACGACTCAGATGTTTATCGGGCCGGGCGACGGCGGTGCCGGCGTTGGTTCGCCGTTGAGGATGGCGTTCACGATCTTTTCCGCACGTGGAACTAGGGCATCACCGGGGTAAAACTCTTCATAGAGTTCCTCCGCGTCCTCGAGCGTGTGCACCTGACAGAGAGCGAGCAGAAGCCGGATATCGCGAGTGTCGCGTCCGGGGCGGTTCGCGCGAAGCTTCATTGCAAGCATCCCCTGTTTGGATGCCACTTGAATGACGATGCCGTCCTGATCGTAAATTGTCTCCCACTCGACGACGCGGCCGAGGGTCGGGACGGCATCGGCCTTCGTGACCTCGAAGTTTAGCCACTTCGCGTCCCACCCATGCTTCAGTGCGACTCGTTCGGCGGCGGCAGCGACGGAATCGTCCGAGCCGGGGCGGACGTGAAGGACGTCCAGGTCCTGCGTGGTCCCCCGATCGAAGTAGCACAGGGCGAGCGCCGCACCGCCCACGAGACGGATGCCGGCCACCTCACCCGAATTACGAAGCTCGGCGACGAGATCACGGAGGCCGATGATGATCGCGTTGCGGTCCAGCGCGGTGCCGGACATCAGACGCTCGCGAAGGTATCTGCCCATGCAAGAACGCCGCGTTCGGCGAACTCGTTCGGCACGTCATCACGTTCGGGCGCGGGGTCGGCCGGGTCGACCCGGAACACGACAGGTTCGGTCAGTGCGCGATCGGGGTTGTTGACCCATCCAGGCAGCGGGATGTTCTCTTGATTGAGCCGCCATGCCACGAGAGCCGCGATGGCGGCATCCCACATATGATCGCCGGTGGGTTCCGGCTCTGTCAGCCCAAGGATTCCTCGAACGAGTCCGTGTTCGGCGATGAGATTATCGTTCAACTGAAGCAAAGCCCGGAGCGCGCGGTCTGTATCCTTCGCTCGAAGATACTCTCTGATCGCCTCTGCGGCGCTGGCAGCGTCATCACGACGCGTGGGAGCGGCATACAGGCGGTGTCCGGCGCCGGCAAGCAGCCGATCGACCGTACTGTAGGCAGCATCCCGTCCACGCTCATGATGGGAGACGCTGGCCTGGTCAATGCCGGTTAGCTCTGCGAGTCTCGCCTGAGTGAGGCGTTTGCTCCGGCGAGCGGCGCGGACGAGAGTAGATGAAGCTGCCACAATCGCCTCCTCCTTATTTCCAATATGACTTTCACATCATATTCTAGCGCGCACTCGATGCAACCCGTGCCTGAGGGTCTGGCCTGCACCGGCAGGATTGGCCTGCAGGGACGCCACTGCCCCGAGGTTTCGATACTCAGGTCTCGACGGGTTCCGGGTCAGGGCTTCGGGTCAGAGCCAGCCTCGGTGAGTGACCAGGCCGTGACGGGGACTTCGCCGCCCGCGACGTTGCGAAGCTCGTCGACGAACCGGCCCTGTAGGCGTTATTGCGCCGCCAGAGTGTCTCAGTTAAAAAAGCGAGCATGGATAATCTTCGGTTCAGCGTCGATGTCGACGCTCCCGCGCAGCACGTCTGGACGTGAATGGACGGGCGCCTTCCACGAGGGATCGACCTACGAGGGCGGCTGGAACGAGGGTGACGAGATCCGCTTTCTTGGCCCGAACGACGACGGCAGCGTTGCGACGGTTGCTTTCCAATGGGCGGCTGATTTCTTGCCACTTTCGGTCACCCTCGCAAGCCAGCGAGTTTTTCACTTGGTCAGGGTTTGTTTCTGACCTGGCCGGTGCGATTCCCACCGCGCGGCATACGTTAATCAAACGATCGAATCTCGTTGCGCGTGCGACCTACGGATCTCAGCACCACCGGCAGAGGAGTAGAAATGTCATTCCAAGCGTACCTCGACAACATCGAAGACAAGACGGGACTGACCCCGCGCCAGTTCATCGCGCTGGCCCAGGCGAAGGGTTTCGACGATCCGTCCACGAAAGCCGGGGTGATCGTCGATTGGCTAAAAGCGGACTTCGACTTGGGCCGCGGCCATGCCATGGCGCTGGTGCACGTCATCAAGAACGGCGAAAAGATCGACACCAAGCATGTGGGTACCGGTACGGCGCACAGCGACCCATCCGACACGCTGTGGCTCGACGGGAAGCAGAACCGCCCCGCGTGAGCCATTCGCACCTGGCCGCCGCTGTTCGTTTGGACGGCTCTCAGCTCCCGCTGACCGTTCGGTTTGGGGGCACTACGCCTCACGCTTCGTGCGGGGCCAGGTGGCGGGGTTCCTCTCCCAAGACCGGGAAGGCCCTGTTAGGATCGCCTGCCAGCAGGGCGGCGCCGCGATTTCGATCCCACGCTCATCCGACGGATCGGAGAAACGTCAGCGTGCGGTGCAGTAGCAGCGCGGCCGCGGCCGCGTCGTACGACGGCAACGAGCTGTCGGCGAAATAGTGTTTGTCGCCGGGATAGAGGAAAAGCTCAGCGGAACCAGTCGACTCCACGAGCACCCGTGCTGCGTTGATATCGCCCTCGCCGACGAAGATCGGATCGGCGTTCATGCCGTGCACTTGTACCGGCACGCCGTCGGGCCAGGCGGAGCCGAACTCCGAGACTGGGACGCAGCTACCTCCCACCCATCGCAGCCGAGAGCAACTACTACTCACAAACGCCCACCATCACCGTGATGGAAAGGACCTACCCAAGCCTCCACAAAACCCGGGGCGAGACACTTGAGCAAGGACTGAGCCGGCCATCCGGCCACCGGCGGCCATGCTACGCGTTCAGCGCGATGGTCAGCCGTTCGATTCCAAGGTCAGCCCCGTCGATGGCGGGGACGATTGTCCCATCCATTCGGATGGCCCCGATCGCGTTACCGAGCAGCTGGCGGTCCCGCTTGCTCATCTGCACGGCCAGCTGGTCTCCACGGGTGACCAGGGTGCTGAGGACGGCGAAGTCTATGAGATGCCGTTTGACGCCCTGGTCAAGCGGCACGGTGAATGCGGCAGCTTTGAGGACGAGTGCTCCGAGCAGGTTCGGCCGCCAGATCTGGGCCTGGCGCCCGTCATGGTTGACGGTGACCAGCTCGGCTCGGTCGATTGCTTGGTTGGATCCTCGGGCTTCCAGGGTGGTGCCGCCTGTGACTCCTCGTCGTGCTGCGGCCTTCTCACCGACGTGCTCGGCGATGAGGACGTCGATGGTGGCATCGCCACGGGTCCACCGGTGCTGATGGCCTTCTGGGCTTTCACCGGCGGACTCGAAGCCGATGTCAACGAGGGCCTTGGTGACCTGATGGAGGATGGTCGGCTGCGCGCGCACATCCAGGACAGCATCCGCGTCGTCGGTCGGCCGGTTCGGCGTGGTGTCGCGTTCGACGCACCAGAGGTGCACCATCTGGCCGCCAACCAGGCACCAGTTATTCGGCACCTTCTCGGATAGGTCGAAAAGGGCGTGCCAAGCCAGCGAGGACCTCGGACCGAGTACCGGCATGTCGATGACGGTCATCGGTTGCTCAGCAGTTCCTTGATCCGCTGGCTTTCGCGTGGCCCGGCGTGGTCGGCGAGGTCAGCGAGGACAAGGCCCAGCGGCCCTCGCCCGTCGGCGTCAGCTTGGACGCGAGCCAGGTGGAGCCAGACATTCGCGTTCTTCGCCTTCACCAACAGGTACTCGTTGATGAGCTGCTGGGCGATCTCGGGGTCAACATACGCTTCAACCTCATGTTCGCTGCTGAGCCCCGCGCGGTCGTCACTGATTCCGGAGAGGACTATTCGCTTGTCGCTACGGAGGTCACCGAGATCATCGGCGTTCGCGTGCAAGGCACGGACCGGTGCGCGATTCCGGAGCCAGCTGGCAAGGAGGAGGGCCGGCGCATTGCTTTCTGCGAGGGCAGCGCACTTGCGATTCAGGAGCCAGCGAGCCTTCGCCTCCATGTTCTCGGGTTCGACGCCCGACAGCAGAGCGATGAGCGACCATGAGTTGGCCGGGCTCAGCGGGCGGGAGAGCGGAGGCTGCCGACGGAGCTCCGACTCGTCGATTCCCCAGCTTGAGCCGATCTTCTCGGCATCGACCTTGCCCTCGCGGATCAGCTGGTGCACGCGCGCGACAGAGATGTCCTGGCGGGCGGCGTACTCTTTCACACTCAACATGTCACAAGGGTACAACCGCTGAAACCCTTGTGACAAGCGACAGCACCAATGAATGTGTCAGGCTCGTCCAGATGAGGGACGGCCCAACTCCCGGCCCCGCAGCGCGACCACCTCCGTCGCGCCCTGGTCCGCCAAGCCCCTGTGCAGTCCTGTCACACGAGGTTTCTGGGTCATGACGGAGGGAGCCGGCGCACAGTCGTGGAATGACCGCGGACCCGACGCGGTCCTGACCGGCGCACCGCGCGTCACCTCGGCAGCCGCGTCGCAAAGCTCGGGCAACTCGCCAACTAAACTGATCGTTTGCCCACGGAAGGAACCTCAATGAGCATGGAAGGCGCGGCCTGGAGCTCGCTGCACAAGATCTCGACCGCCAGGGACGGCAAGCACGGCTTCTCCCGTGAGTCCGTGCGGCGGATCATGACGTTCGCGGTGCCCTACCGGTCCAAGCTGCTGATCTTCATCGCCCTCTCCATCGTGGGAGCTTTCCTCGCGGTCGCGACGCCGGTACTCGCCGGCCAGGTGGTCGACGTCATCGTCGCCCAGGGCGAGGTCACCACGATCGTTTGGCTCGCCGTCGTCATCGCCCTCGTGGCCGTGGCCGACGCCGCCGTGTCACTCGTGACGCGCTGGTACTCGGCGCGGATCGGCGAGGGCGTGATTTTGGACCTCCGCACCTCCGTCTTCAACCACGTGCAGAAGATGCCGATCGCGTTCTTCACCCGCACGCGGACGGGCGCCCTCGTGAGCCGCCTCAACAACGATGTGATCGGCGCCCAGCAGGCCTTCAGCGGCACGCTGTCCGGCGTGGTCACGAACCTCGTGGCGCTGACGCTCACCCTGATCGTCATGCTCAGCACGTCCTGGCTCGTGACGGTTCTCGCCATGATCATGCTCCCCATCTTCCTGGTACCCGCGCGCCGCATGGGCAGCCGCCTCGCCGCGCTGCGCCGCGAGGCCGCCGATCACAATTCCGCCATGAGCACGCAGATGACCGAGCGCTTCTCCGCGCCCGGCGCCACCCTCGTCAAGCTGTTCGGCCGGCCCGACGAGGAGGCCGAGGAGTTCCGCGTCCGCGCCGCCCGCGTCCGCGACATCGGGGTCCGGACCGCGATGCTGCAGTTCGTCTTCTTCACCGCACTGATGCTCGTCTCCGCACTCGCCCTCGCCCTCGTGTACGGGCTCGGCGGCTCCCTCGCACTCGCCGGCCAGCTGAATACCGGTGACGTGGTCACCCTGGCGCTCCTCCTCACCCGCCTCTACGCGCCGCTCACCAGCCTCGCAAACGCACGGGTGGAGATCATGAGCGCGGTGGTCAGCTTCGAGCGCGTCTTCGAGGTGCTGGACCTCGACCCGCTCATCAAGGAGAAGCCCGACGCCGTCGCCGTCCCCGAAGGCCCAGTGGCCGTCGAGTTCGACAACGTCCGCTTCGCCTACCCGTCCGCGGACAAAGTGTCCCTCGCCTCTCTCGAGGAGGTTGCCACGCTAGACACCCGCGGCGGCGAGGAGGTGCTGCACGGCGTGTCCTTCAGGATTGAGCCGGGGCAGACCGTTGCCCTCGTTGGTACGTCCGGTGCCGGCAAGTCCACAATTGCGCAGCTCCTCTCGCGCCTGTATGACGTCGACAGCGGCGCCGTGCGCCTCGCGGGGACGGATGTCCGCGATGTCACTTTCGTCTCCATGCGGCACAGCCTGGGCATGGTGACGCAAGACGGCCACCTGTTCCACGAGACCATCCTCTCCAATCTGCGCCTCGCGAGGCCGGAGGCGTCCGACGACGAGGTGTGGGACGCCGTCCGCCGTGCGCGGCTCGAGCCGCTCATCCGGTCCCTGCCGGACCAGCTGGACACCATGGTCGGAGAGCGTGGCTACCGGCTGTCCGGGGGTGAGCGCCAGCGGATGACCATCGCGAGGCTCCTGCTCGCCCAGCCGCGCGTCGTCATCCTCGACGAGGCGACGGCGGCGCTGGACTCGACGTCTGAGGCCGCCGTGCAGGCGGCGCTCAGCGAGGCGCTCGAGGGACGGACGGCGATGGTGATCGCACACCGCCTCTCCACCATCCGCAGCGCGGACCTGATCCTCGTGGTTGAGGACGGCTCGATCGTGGAGCGCGGTACGCACGAGGAACTGCTGGCTGTGGGTGGGCGGTACGAGGAATTGCACCGGACCCAATTCGCCGTGCAGAAGAATGATGCGGCCGATGAGGAAGCGCTGAGCCGGACCTAGTCGCTGAGCTCGGTGCCCCTGCCCCGAGCGTCTCGGAAAGTCGTCTCATCACGTTTCGTTTGATGGGGACTGATGACGACTTGATTGACTCTGACGAGCTCCAACGAGTCAACTGGACCCGGGGCAGTACCGCACGCCCCATTCGAACTGCTCCACGCCACGCCGGCACGATCCCGTGGCCTGACAGTACGCTTGGGTCACCAGGCCCCAGAGGCGCTGAGGCGCTGAGGAGGCACCATGTTCAAGCCATCTCGATCAATCACCACGGCGATGCCGTCGGATCTCGCTATCTCGCGCGCTGCGGCCCGTCGCCCGCTTGAAGAGGTTGCAGCCGACATGGGCATCGGTCCACACCTGCTGGAACCGCACGGAAGTGCGGCGTCGAAGATCTCCCTCGATGCGATCGATGAGCTCCGTGACCGTCCACGGGCCAAGTATGTCGTCGTCACCGCAATCACGCCGACTCCACTCGGGTCGGGCAAGACGACCACCGCGGTCGGGCTCGGTCAGGGCTTCCGGCACATCGACAAGCTCGGGATCGTCGCGATACGGCAGCCGTCGATGGGGCCGACGTTCGGCATCAAGGGCGGAGCCGCTGGTGGCGGCTACGCTCAGGTGGTCCCGATGGAGGCACTGAACCTGCACCTGACCGGCGACACGCACGCCGTTACCGCGGCCCACAATCTATTGTCGGCGATGATCGGCAACCACATCCACAAGGGAAACCGTCTCGGGTTCGACCCCCATGAGATCACCTGGCGACGTGTCCTCGACGTCAACGATCGCGAGCTGCGCACCATCATCACCGGGCTCGGCGGTCCTGACGACGGCAATCCGTTCCAATCCGGTTTCGACATCACCGCAGCCAGCGAGGTGATGGCGTTGTTGTCGCTGTGCACGTCGTTGCGGGATCTCCGTGAACGGATGGGAAGAATCGTCGTCGGCTACAACCGCGGCGGCGAACCGGTGACCGCCGAGATGCTCAAGGCGGCCGGCGCCATGACCGCGATACTCAAGGACGCCATCAAGCCGAACCTGATGCAGACCGTGGAGCAGACGCCAGTGCTCGTCCACAGCGGTCCGTTCGGGAACATCGCCACCGGTAACTCCTCGGTGCTCGCCGATCTGATCGGCATCCATGCCGGCGACTACCTCATCACCGAGGCGGGGTTCGGTGCAGACATCGGCGCGGAAAAGTTCTTCAATATCAAGTGCCGTGCCTCCGGGCTGGCGCCGGATGCCGCCGTCATCGTCGCGACCGTGCGTGATCTGAAAACTCACTCAAACAAGTACCGGGTCGTCGCCGGCCGACCGCTGCCACCGGAGATGCTCGCCGAGAATCCCGACGACGTCATCGCCGGGGCAGCGAACCTGCGCCGGCAGATCGCCAACATCCGACGGCACGGAGTGACGCCGGTCATTGCGGTGAACGCATTTCCCACCGACTACGACAGTGAGCATCAAGCGATCATGGACGTCGCGGCAGAGGAAGGTGTGCGCGCGGCGATCAGCTACCACTTCACCGAAGGCGGCAGGGGTGCGGTCGAGCTGGCCGAGGCGGTTGCGGAGGCCTGCGCTGAACCGTCGAGCTTCCACCGGCTCTATCCCGACGAACTTCCCTTGGTCGACAAGATCGATGTGATCGCGCGCGAGATGTACGGCGCCGACGGCTTGGACCTCTCGCCTCTGGCAGCTCGGCAACTCGACAAGTACGAGCGGGCAGGCTTCGGCAGCCTGCCGGTGTGCATCGCCAAGACACACCTGTCCCTGTCGGCCGACCCCAAAATCAAGGGAGCACCCACCGGGTGGCGACTGCCGGTGCGTGAGGTGCGTGCGTCGATCGGGGCCGGGTTCATCTATCCCATCTGTGGCGACATGCGCACCATGCCTGGTCTCTCGTCCGCACCGGCAGCCGAACGCATCGACATCGACGACAACGGCGAGATCGTCGGGTTGTCCTGATCGGCGGACCCGGCCGGGCACGTCGGGCTTCTCGATGAAGCCTTCCCCGCCCACGAACCGGCAGTGAACGATGGTCTAAAAAGCCCGGAAGTCGAGCATCGATTCCTCGACGGCGAGAACCGACCAGGTGCCGCCCTCGGCATCCGTGAACGCGTACGCGGGGACCACCAGGACGCTCCCGTCCGGCTGCCACTGGCTGGCGAGACCGAGCTGTGCGCTGACGATCTCAACCTTGTTCACGGGCCATGAGACCGAGGTACCGGCGACTGGTGTCGCGGGTGGCTCCATCGGCGCCACCCACTCCTCGGTCGTCAACGCCTGATCACGGAGGGCCATCGGCAGAACCGTCGGTGCTCCGCTGAACCGCGGGTCTGAGAGTCGTTCGAAGCCCTCTTGCTCACTTACCACCGGGTACATCCCCAGAGCAACGACGTCGGCGAGGGCACCGTTGGCGGAGACGACACCATCTTCTGCCATCTCCAATGACCAACCTTGGTCGAGCTGCTGCCCGTCGATGACCGGTTTTGCCTCGGCGGCTCGCGTGGGAGAGCCTTCCCACACCTGAGAGGTAAATTCGAACGTGGCGGGGTCCCGGCCGGCGGCGACGAGGAGCGCGCGAAGTGCTCCGATCGCAGCGTCTTCGCTGGGCGGCTCGCTGGTCGGCTCGCAGACCTGATCACCCTCGCACTGCCACGGGTTCACCTCCGGGTTCTGGAAGTAGAAGGACAGCATGCCGTCGAGACTCACTGACAGGCTCGGGGCGCTGCCGTCCTGCGGGCCGGCGACCCAGCGGCCGTCTCGCAGTTCGACTGGTAACCCGATGCCGAGCGCCGCGGCGAGCGCGGTGACCTTGTCTGAGCTGGATGCCGAACGGGGGTCGTAGGCGTAGGACTGAGCTGTGCCCGTCTGGGTGCCAAGACTGGACGCGCTGAAGGCGTTCCGGCCGGATCCGTAGGGGTAGGTCAAGGGAGACATCTTCTGGTCGGTAGCGGCGCCAGAGCCCACGGCTGGCTCTATTCCGCCTTGCGTAACGCTTTCGGGGCCCCCGTTGGACTGCAGAGTGATGGGCGGTGCAGCGCCGTCGGCGAGGCTCATTGGCCCGCCTATGGTCGCTCCGATCCCGTATCCCGCGCCACCCACGATCGCAATCGACGCCGCGACCGCGACGAACGGGAGCCAGCGTGGCCGTCGGCTTGCTCGTGCCTGGGCCAGGTCGGCCGCGGGTGCCGATCCGGCCATCGGTTCAGCCTCAGAACCGGTCATCCGAGCGACGACCTCGTCGGCGAACCCGGCACGCGCCTCGACATCCCCCGCTGGGTCGGCGGCACGCAGCCGGGCAACCAGGTCTCGTTGTTTGTCGTCGTCGTTCATATCGATCAGCCTCCGGAATTTTCGGTTCACCTGTTATATGTGCGGGGCGTGCCGAATCTTGCAGAAGCCCTAGAACGACATCCGCTCGCCCCAGGCTTCTCGCAATCGCTTACGCGCGCGCGACAGCGCGGCGTCCGCCCCGGATCGGGAGATACCGAGCACGCCGGCGAGCTCGGCCCCGTCGAGACCTTCCCACGCGTGCAGGAGAAGGATCTGCCGGTCTCGCTCCCCCACGCTTGCAAGCGCACCGCGGAGTTCCGCATCGAATAGGAGGTTCAATTCCGGATCGCCGTCGATTCGAACCGCACCCGACTCGGGCACCGCGTCGACGGGAAGATCGATGTGCTTCCTGCGCGAATTCGCGAGGGTGAATCCCGCCGTGCGATACAGCCACGGCAGCACCGCCTCCCGTGGCAGGTCATTGCGCCGTCGCCAAGCTGTCGCGAAGACCTCAGCGGCCAGATCCTCGGCATCCTGACGCGGTCCGCGGCGGGCGAAGTAGCGCACGAGCGCAGTCGAGTGCTCCCGGACGATCACGGTGAACCAGTCGACATCGGCCGCCGTCTCGGCCGGGCCCGCGCTCTCAGGCATCGCCGCTCCCTCGCTCATGTCGGCGGTGGCTGGGGTGTTGGCGATCCTCACATACTGAATATGTCGCTTCCGCCGTAAGTCTTGCACGCAGCGCCCCGAATTTTCGGAGGTCGCGTCACCATCCTGCTGACGAACTTCAACCCCCGCAAAAATCCCGCTCACAATTCAAGAATTGCGACCGAAACCGGACGCGAGAACTCTTTAAACCAGAAATCGCTCCTGAGAAGCCTCAGGAGCGATTTCTTTTTGTTTCGACCGGACCGTTTCGTGAAGAGTTTCGCGAACGCCCCCTTTGGTGGGTTGTTTGCGAAAGCCAGCAGGGCGCGGATCGTCGGTGACTGCGGAACTCTGTTTCCTCCGCAGCCCTCATTCTTTTCCTCCAGCACGCCCGTCACCATGCGCTCCTCCGTCTTCGCTATCGATCGGCAAGAGGCGCGGCGATTTAGTCCAGATATGGAAACGAGAAGTCTCCTTCAAGCCGACCAAGAAGGACTTCAGAATCACTCCCGGTGCCCTTCCGAAGGATTACGTCCCCGGAAACAGCGTGGGAGTTCGCTCACCCGCGCGTGACGCAGCGACTCGCAATCGAATCAGCTCGACTGTGGTCTCGGCTTCCCTCATCGCTTGAAGGATGGCCGCATGGTTGCGCCAGTGTTCGTCCCACAGTTGATCGCCGACGACAGACGCAAAGTCAATAAGAGTAGATGTCTCCCAAGCTTCATAGTTTGCGAGGAGATTCGCCCTCTCCTCTAGGCCAGCGATACCACGGGTCTCGGGTGACAGTCGTGCCGAGCTGAACATCCATGTTCGCCATGGCTTATTGTCCTTGCTCTGATTGCATTTGCCGCAGGCTGGCACAAGATTATGAATCTCCGAGATGTAACCCGTTGGTTGCTTGCCTACGACGAGGGGACGCAGATGGTCCCGGCACGTTCTTGAGCGTCTCGTCAAGCTTCACGGAGGTGATTGCTGCGGCCCGCCCTTTTGCGTTCACTCGCGCGCGACGTGTCTCTGAATTCGCCCATGGCGAGGGAATCAACGAGATCTGAAGCGATCGAGGCGTCGCTGATTAGCGTGGTGCCGACTCCCTCGCTGCCGACAGTCTCGTCAACCTAGGTGTCATCATTCGAGATTGTCTGTCGTGGTGCGGCGAAGGCGCAGCGTGACGAGCTGGAACGGGCGGAGCGAGAGCGAGATGGTCCGGTCTGAACGCCCGATCACGGCGCTTGGATCGGTCTCCCGCTCAAGCAGGTCGGTCTCCGTGACGTCCGACCAGCCGAATCCCGGGGCCAGGTTACCGCGCGCACGCGCGCCCAATGACTCGTAGAGCCGCACGATCACGTCGCCAGACCGGTCCTCCGCGAGCTTGACAGCCTCGACGACGATCGCCGGATTGGTCACGACGACCAGGGGCGCCACCGGGCCGGCTCCCTTGACCTCGCGCAAGGGCAGGTTCACTCGATAACCCTCGTCGACGGCATCCGCGATCTCAGCACCGACGCGCAGTGAGACGACGAATTCCTGCTGGCCCTGATCCGAGGCCGGGTCGGGAAAGAGGGGCGCACGCAGGAGGGAGACGCGTACGACGGTGCTCGTGCCGCCATCGGGCAGTGCGGCGCGTCGGATGTCATGCCCATAGCTGGCGTCGTTGGCGACGGCGACACCGTACCCCGGCTCGCCCACGTGCACCCAGCGATGGGCAACGGTCTCGAACCGGGCGGAGTCCCAAGAGGTGTTCGCGTGGGTCGGCCGGTAGACATGTCCGAACTGCATTTCGGATGCCGCGCGATCGGCGTGGACAGCCAGGGGGAAGGCAAGCTTCAGGAGTTTCTGAGACTCGTGCCACTCGATCGCCGTGTGGATATCGAGGGCACCGGTCGCGCCGTTGAGTCGGAGGGTCTGGACCACGGATGAGGAGCCGAAGGATCGCTCGACCCGGACCCCGAACCCGTCGTCAGTGACACCGACGCTGGAAGCCTCGGTCAGGTCCTGACCGACGTTCTTGTAGGTCTCGTCGATGTCCCAGGCGTCCCACTGGATCGGGGTGTCCCGGAACAGCTGCAGCAGGTTGGCGGCCTCTCCGACTGGGATGACTTCACGGTCGGCAACGAGGTCGCGCATCGACACGATCAGTCCCCGATCGTCGATGATGACACGCACCCGGTCATTGGCGAGGACTAAACCAGCGCCGCTTTCGGTGACCTTGGCTGCTCCCCTCCTCACCGCGACTGCTGCGGCGAGGCCCGGGACACCGTCGCGTGAGTTCGGCCCGGCGTTGAAGGTGAGCGGATGGCTGCCGCTGCCGGCCAGGACCTCGAGAGATCGCGTGATCTGCTCACCCAAGGTCACGGCGACTGCCGCGTAGTTGCGTTCGGCCTCCTGATGCACCCAAGCGATCGACGTGCCGGGGAGGATGTCGTGGAACTGCTGAAGGAGCACCGTCTGCCATACGCTTTCGAGGGCGTCATACGGGTACTCCAGACCTCGAAGGACTGTCGCGGCGGTGGCCCAGAGCTCTGCCTCTCGAAGCAGGTGTTCGCTGCGGCGATTGCCGCGCTTCGTCTTGGCCTGGGAGGTGTAGGTACCGCGATGGAATTCGAGGTACATCTCCCCCGACCAGACCGGAGCCTCCACGTATTCGCTGTGCGCGGCCTGGAAGAACTGCTCCGGCGTCGTCATCGTGACGCGAGGAGACCCCTCGAGGTCACGCGTGCGCGCCGCAGCGGCGAGCATCTCACGGGTGGGGCCTCCACCGCCATCCCCCCATCCAAACGGAAGGAGAGAGGTCGTGCCGAACCCCTTTTCGGCATACTGCTGCTCTGCCCTGGCGAGTTCTTTGCCGGAGATTCCCGCGCTGTAGGTGTCGACCGGGGGGAAATGAGTGAAGATCCGCGTGCCGTCGATCCCCTCCCACCAGAAGGTGTGATGCGGCATCCGATTGGTCTCGTTCCACGACATCTTCTGCGTGAGAAGCCAACGAGATCCAGCCGCGGCCACGATCTGCGGCAGCGATGCGGTGTAACCGAACGAATCCGGAAGCCACACCTCGAGCGGCTCGACTCCGAGCTCCTCCATGAAGAATTTCTTGCCGGCGACGAATTGCCGGGCGAGGGCTTCCCCGCCGGGCATATTCGTGTCGGACTCGACCCACATCCCACCGACCGGAATGAATCGGCCCGCCGCCACCTGCTTCTTCACCCGCTCGAACAGTTCTGGATAGTAAGCCTGCAGCCACGCGTACTGCTGCGCCGAGGAGGCAGCGAACGTGAACTCCGGGTCCTCCTCCATTAGCGCCAGAACGTTCGAGAAGGTTCGCGCGACCTTGCGCACGGTCTCGCGCACCGGCCAGAGCCAGGCGGAGTCGATGTGGGCGTGACCAACGGCGGCAAGGCTGTGGGCACTCGCATAGGCCGGGCTAGCAAGAACGTTGACGAGTGTCGCACGGGCGACCGCCGCCGTGCCCGCAACGTTGTCCGGGTCGAGAGCGTCGGCCATCCTGCCGAGCGCCTGCAGGATGTCGGCCCGCCGCGGAAGACTCTGCGGAAGCTCGTTCATCAGGCCGACGAGGGTCCAGGTGTCCTGCAGGAGCTCCCATACGGCGACATCGAGTTGCCCGAGTTCGAGCCGACGCAGAACGTAACTGGTCGAGTCCCCCGCTGTGGCCTTGTCGCCGAGCTCGGTAACGCCGAAGGTGAAGATACCGGCGATATTTGGATTCGCGGCCGCCTCGAGGTAAATGTCGACGGGATCCCCCGCGTCTCCCGCGGGGATGTAGCTGTTGAGCGGTTCGATCGCCTTGATGATCACACCGTCACCCGTATAGGCGGTGCCCTCGGCCTGGAAACCTGGGAGCGTGGCGGAGAACCCGAGGTCGACGACGACCTCGGCCCGGGTGCCATCCTCTGCCCATTCGGCCGGCACCCCTGTCAATGGCCAATCCGAACTGCCCACTGGCGGCCAGTAGGAATGCCCGCTGGTGGCCATGAAAACTGCCCACTCATGGCCAACAGATCTGCCCACCT
>NZ_SOGW01000031.1:0-58463 GCF_004403075.1 Cryobacterium sp. TMT2-10
GGCGCCACCCAAGATCGAGTCCTTTCTGAGCGCTACCGCACATGGCTCAGTGAACAACCGAAAGTCAGCGCTTGACAACAATAGGAGCATCAAATTCCGTATCGGAGCGGGAATCGGCGACGCTCAGCTCGCGGGCGGCGAGCCACTCGTCCAACCGGGCGGCCGGCAGGGGCCGCGACATGTGGAAGCCCTGCGCCTCATCGCAGCCGTAGCCGCGGAGCATCTCGTAGGCGAGCGCATCCTCGACTCCCTCCGCGACCAGGCTCAGGCCGAGGCTGTGTCCCAGGTGGATGATGGACGCCACCAGCGCCGCGGCCCGGTCGTCGCCGGCCATCCGCATGATGAAGGACTTGTCGAGCTTGAGTTCGTCGATCGGCAGGTCCCTGAGGTAGGCGAGGGAGCTGTACCCGGTGCCGAAATCGTCCACGGCGATACGGATGCCGCTGGCCTGCAGCCGTTCCAGCACATCCCTGGCCCGGTCCCGGTCGGCCATCAGGAAGTCCTCGGTGATCTCGAGCATCAGGTCCGAGTGCGAGAGTCCCCGCAGCGAGAGCATGGCGTCGATCCGTTCGGGAAAATCCGCCTCGATCAGGGAACTGGGCGACATGTTGACGGCGACGGTCAGCGGCGTGCCCTGCGCCCGCCAGGCGCCGGCCTGGTCCAGCGCCGTGCAGAGCACGATTCGAGTCAGCTCGCGCATCAGCCCGGCTTCCTCGGCCAGGGTCAGGAACGCGTCGGGGGCCAGGAGCCCCCGACTAGGGTGCTGCCACCGCACGAGGGCCTCCACGCCGAGCACCTCGCCGGAGCCCAGCGCGATCTTGGGCTGGTAGTGCAGCACCAGCTGGTCATGGGTCAACGCCAGGCGCAGCTCCTCCAGCAGCCGAAGCCGGGCGTCGCCGTGACTGTCGTCGGCTCCGTTGAAGACGTGGTGTCCGCTGCGCGCGGACTTGGCCTTGTACATGGCCATGTCGGCCTTGCGTAGCAGCGCCTTGAGGTCATCGCCCTGGTCGGGGAACAGGGCGATGCCGATGCTGACCTTGGTCTCCAGCGCGATGCCCTCGAGCGTGAACGGCTCGGCCAGCACCTGGTCCAGCTGCCGGGCCACGGCCACGGCGCTCTCCTGGTCGGCTCCGTCGAGCAGCACCGCGAACTCGTCCCCGCCCAGCCGAGCGAGCAGGTCGCCGGCCCGCAGCCGCCGACTCAGCCGAGACCCCACCTGCACCAGCAGCAGGTCGCCGACGTCGTGCCCGAGGCTGTCGTTGACCTCCTTGAACCGGTCCAGGTCGAGCAGCAGCAGCGCGCACGGCCGGCTGGTGCCCGGCGCGAGGCGGACGAGGGCTTCGGCTCGGAGGGCCCGCCGGTTCGGCAGCCCGGTCAGGTCGTCCGTGCTGGCCTGGCGCCGCAGGTCGGCCATCCGTCCGATCTGGCGGGACGCCAGCTGGGTGCGGACCGCACCGAGCACCAGGGTCACCGCGGCAAGGATCACGGCCGGCGGCGAGATGGGCACCTGGGTGCCGAGGACGAGGACCCCCATACCCGCCACCGTGGCCAGCCCGGGAACCAGGAGCGTCCACGCGCCGGTCAGCGGGCGACTGGGCCGGGAGCCGGGACGCGCGAGGTCGCCCGCCCAGACCGCGATCAGCGCCATCCCGAGCGCCCAGCCCGCATCCGTGGGCGTGCCGACCCGATAGGTGTCACCGGCCACCTCGAACGCGTAGGACACGTCGGTCGCCGTGAAGGCGAGCAGCCCGAGTACGAAGAGGGACCAGCGGCCGCCGACGTCGAGCCCTCGTACCGCCGCGATGCCGGTGATCACCGAGATGAGCAGCAGGTCGAGCAGCGGGTACCCGGCCGCGATCGCGGAGGCCAGGGACATCGGCCCGGTCACGGCGGACTCGATGATCGGGTTGAGCCCCACGGCGAGAACGGATGCCGCGCCGAGCGATCCGATGGCGCCGTCGACCAGGACCGACCGCGGCAGTTCCCCGCGCTGGCGGTGCGCCAGCACGGCCAGCCCGGCCAGGATCAGTGGGTAGAACAGCAGGTAACCGATGTCCGCCAACGACGGGAACGGCAGCGCATCCGAGCCGAGCGCCACGAAGTAGCTGTAGCCGACCGCGAAAGCGGTGACGCCCGCCGCAACCAGCGCCAGCTGCAGCCGACCGGTGTCGGCGCGGAGCACGGCCGCCCAGCACACCAGCGCGGGCAGCCACTGCGTCGAAGTGCCCAGCCAGCCATTGACCAGGGGGCTGAACCCGGAGCCCTGCAGGAGCAGACCGGCCAAGTAGGCGGCCAGGAGCAGCCACATGAAGCGGATCAGCCAGGAAGCCGGCCGGGGCCGATGGCCGTCGGGCCGGTCGGAGCCGGGAGCGTTCACGTGTATCGCTCCCCCCGCTTGCCGTTGTCTTCACGCTAGCGGAGGCCGCCGGAGGGCCAGAGCCACGGGCGTCGTGCGGCACACCCCAGAACGGGGGTGGGCGGCTGGGATCAGCCCGCGGGTTCGGCGGCGGGGCTGAGTGTCCGCCGCCGGGCCGGGGCGCCCACTGCGGCGTCCGCTTCGCGGTCGGTGAGCCATCGATCGAGCTGGTCCGGGGGAACCGGCCTCGACATGAAGTACCCCTGGCCCTCGTCACAGCCGTAGCCGGCCAGGACCGCGAAGGCCTCCCCGTCTTCGATCCCCTCCGCCACCATCGTCAGGCCCAGGCTGTGGGCCAGGACCACGGTCGAGGAGACCAGGGCCGAGGCGCGGGCATCCGTCGTCATCGGGGTCACGAACGACCGGTCCAGCTTGAGCTGGTCGATGGGCAGGTCGCGCAGATAGGCGAGGGAGCTGTAACCGGTGCCGAAATCATCGACGGCGATCCGGATGCCCTGGCTCCGCACCCGGGTCAGGATGTCGTGGGCTCGGCCTCGGTCCGACATCAGGAAATCCTCGGTGACCTCCACCTGCAGCGCCGAAGCCGGCAGGCCGCGCGTTCGGAGCATCTCCCCGATCCGTTCGGGCAGGCTCTCGTCGACCAGCGAGCTGGCCGAGAAGTTGACGGCCACGGACAGGGGCTTTCCGCTCCGGTGCCAGCGTGCCGCCTGGTTCAGCGCCTCGGCCAGCACCACCTGGGTCAGGTCGTGCATGAGGCCGGATTCCTCGACCACGGCCAGGAAGGCATCCGGATAGAGCAGCCCGCGGGTGGGGTGCTGCCACCGCACGAGCGCCTCGACCCCCCGCACGGCACCGCTCTGCAGGTCGATCTTCGGTTGGTAGTGCAACACGAACTCGTCGTCGACCAGCGCGCTGCGCAGCTCCTCCAGGGTGCGCAGCCGCTTGTCCCCGTGACTGTCGTCGATGGGGCGGTAGACGTGGTGTCCCGTGCGGGAGGACTTGGCCTTGTACATCGCCATGTCCGCCTTGCGCAGCAGCACCGTGAGGTCGGCACCCTGCTGCGGGAACAGGGCGATGCCGACGCTGGCGGTGGTCGTCAGGGCGATCCCGGCCAGGGTGAACGGTACCGCGAGCGCGTCCCGCAGGGTGACGGCGACCACCTCCGCCTCGGCCTCGCCCGCCCCGTCGAGCAGGATCGCGAATTCGTCGCCGCCGAGCCGGGCCAGCAGGTCTCCGGCGCCCGCCAGTTGCGCCAGCCGCGCGCTGACCTGTAGGAGGAGCCGGTCCCCGGCGTCGTGGCCGAGACTGTCGTTGACCTCCTTGAACCGGTCCAGGTCCAGCAGGAGCAGGGCGCGGCGGCCCCCGTCCTCCAAGAGCCCGGGGACATCCGCGTAGAGTGCCCGCCGGTTCAGCAGGCCGGTCAGTTCGTCGGTGCGGGTCTGCGCGAGCAGGTTCACCGTGCGCCGCAGCTCGCCGAACGCGACAATGGTGCGAATCGACGCTCCGACGAGGGCCAGGCTGGCCAGCACCACCGCGGTGACGGGCACCCGCACCTGGCTGGCCAGCACCAGCACCGCGATGCCGCACACAGTGGCCATCGAGGGCACCACCATCGCCCACGCACCGCGAACCGGAGGGGCCGCCTCCGCCCGGGACGCCGTCGACCCGCGCAGCCAGACTGCCACGAGCAGGAGGCCGACGGTCCAGCCCAGGTCCAGCGGGGTGCCGATCACGTAGCCGGGGCCGGTGGCCCGGAAGGCGAACAGGCAGTCGGCGACCGTGAAGATCAGCAGGCCGAGGATCAGCTGGTTCCAGTTGCGGCCGACGCTCAGGCCGTGCGCCGCGGCGATGCCCGTGACCACGGCCACCATGGTCAGGTCCCAGGACGGGTAGGCCACCGCCAGCAGCGCCTCCGGCGACGGCGCGCCGCTCCCGGCGGCCAGGATCGGGCCGACGACGACCGACAGCACGGCGGCCGCGCCGAAGACCCCGACGGCGCTGTCGAGCGTCACCAGCCAGGAGAGAGTGCGCAGCTGCCGGTAGACCAGCACGAAGAGCGCCGCCAGGATCAGGGGGTTGAACACCAGATGGCCCACGTCTGCCCCCGACGGGAACGGATGCGGAGCGGCGGCATCCGTTGTCAGCAGGTAGGTGGCGTGACCGGCGGCGAAGGCGGTCACGGCCGTGGCCACCAGCGGCTCGAGGACGCGCCCGGAACCGGCCCGTCGCACCTCCACCCAGCAGAGCACGACCGCCGCCCACTGGGCGAGCACGTTCAACCAGCCGCTGACCGCGCTCGGCGGGCCGAAGCCGGTGAGCAGAGACGCGACGGCCGCGCCGGCCACCAGCGTCCACGCCAGCCAGAGCAGGAGGGTGGCAGGGCCGCGGGGGCGGATCGGCGCCGTCAGCGCGCGCACTCCAAGCATCCCCACTCGATCGCCTCCCCCTCGTGTTGGTCAGAATATCGGCGGGCACCACCCGACGGAGGGGGCGGCGGCCGGTTGCCCCGCGCTGCGGGCACCCCAGTTAGGGGCACGCCGGCTCGGGGTTTCGCTATTCGCCCGGGTACCGCAGCCCGATCTGCGCGCGCACCAGGTCGAGCGTCTCCATGATCGCCACCGCCTCTTCGACCGGCATGATGTCGCTCGAGATCTTGCCGGCCCGGATCAGCTGCTCGGCCTCGGCCGCCTGGTAGTGCATGCCGCGCCCGGTGATCTCGGCGGTGAAGGTCTCGACGACCTCGTTGGCGCTGTTGAGCACCCGGAAGTCCGTGGGCGCGTACCAGGTTCGGTCGATGTCGATGCGGCCTCGCGTGCCGAGGATGGTGGCCGTGTTCGGGCCGGCCGTGTCGCTGGCCGACAGGGTCTGGGCGATCTGCCCGCCCGCGTAGCGGAAGATCGTGGCCACCTGCGCGTCGGCGCCGGTCGCCTTGAAGGTCGCGCTCGCGAGCACGGTCTCGGGGCGTCCGAACAGTTCGGAGGCGAACGTGATCGGGTAGATGCCGAGGTCGAGGAGCGCCCCGCCGCCCAGGTGCAGGGCGTTCAGCCGGTGCGCCGGGTCGTCCGGCAGGTCCTGGGTGTGGTCGGCGATCAGGGAGCGAACGTTGCCGAGGGTTCCCTCGGCGAGGATCTCACGGATCCTCACCATGTGCGGCAGGAAACGGGTCCACATGCCCTCCAGCACCAGCAGCCCCAGCCGCGCACCGAGGTCGGCGATCTCGCGCGCCTCGGCCCCGTTCAGGGTGATCGGCTTCTCGATCAGCACGTGCTTGCCGGCGTTCAGGGCGAGCCTGGCGTTCTCGGCGTGGAACGGGTGCGGGGTCGAGATGTAGATAATGTCGACATCCGGGTCGGCGGCCAGAGCCTCGTAGCTCGGGTGGGCCGTGGGGATGCCGAACTCCGCCGCGAAGGCGTCGGCCGAGGCCTGCGAGCGAGATCCGACCGCCTGCACCGTGAAGCCGTTCAGGACGAGGTCGTTCGTGAAGGAGTGGGCGATCCCGCCCGTGGCCAGGATTCCCCAGCGGATTGAGTCGGTCATGGAACGAGCCTAGCGAGTGCGCGGCGCGAGCGGGCCTGCCGGGCTGCTGGTCAGGCGCGCGGGTCAGGCCTGGGCTGGCCGGCGGGTCAGGCCTGGGCTGGCCGGCGGGTCAGGCCTGGGCTGGCCGGCCGGCCGGGGCGACGGATGGCGGCGCTCACCAGATAGGTCCAGCCGAGGATGCCGGCCAGGCACAGCCGTTCCGCGAGGCCCAGCAGCTCCGGGACGAACGCGGTGGTCACCCCCAGCGCCAGCAGCCCGGCGGCGGCCAGGGCGGCGAGGCTCACGGCCGCCGGGACGGCCCGGTGCACGTCGCTGCCGCGCATCCAGACCGTCAGCACGGTGACCGCGGCCAGGGCAGCCAGGAACCCCGACCCGGCCACACCCAGGTGCGCGAGGCCGGTGGGAGTGTGGGTGCGCACAACCAGGTCGCCGGGTGCGGGGACATCCGTGGGCAGGGCGGCGAGGATCGCGGAGCACGCTCCCCCCATGAGCAACAGCAGCAGACCGGTGCGCCGCGTGCGGGAGGCGGGACCGACCGAGCCGATGGCGAGGACCGCGGCCCCGGTCGTGACCGCTCGGCCGAGGAAGTTGAGGTTCATCAGCCAGCCGTACGGGCCGACCGCGAGATTGCTCTCGGCGTCGCGGATCGGGCTGTAGTGCGGCGGTAGCAGCTGCAGCACGACGTCCACCAGGACATAGGCCGCCACGCCGAGCATGGCCGCCAGGGCGAACCGCCGGCCGGCCGCCGCGGACCGCATCCCCGGCGTCGAAACCGCATCCTCCCCCGCTGTGCCCGCACCCGCCCCTGCACCCGCCCGCGAGACCACCACAGCGTGCCCCTAACGAATTCGACGGAGATTTTGCCCACATCGGGCTCAAAACCCTGAAAACAACAGTTTTACAGCAGAATCTCCGTCGAATTCGTTCAACGGCGGGCCGGGGTTGTGGCCGGGCGACGACCAACGCGGAGGGTCCGGGTGACCGAGGGCGGAGAGTTTACGTGGAGCCGCCTATCAGAATCGAACTGATGACCTTCTCATTACGAGTGAGACGCTCTACCGACTGAGCTAAGGCGGCGTGACGCACGATTTCCCCTTGCGGAGACGCTCGGTGACACAGCAACCAAGCTTAGCTGGTCTGGCGGGTCATCTCGCACAGCTGCGCGAAGGATGCCGTCACATGCTCGGCCAACGGCCGCGCCGGTTCCTCCTCGGCCCAGCAGCGCCAGGCGTGGCGGAGCGCCGCCACCGTGACCAGCGTGAAGAGGAGGGCCTTCTGCTGCAGCTCGGCCGACTCGGCACCGAGCTCGGGGTGGTCGGTGACGAAGCGCCGGCCGATGATCTCCTGCAGCCGGCCCTCGAAGGTGCGCAGGGTGGCCATCCGCATGCCGAACAGGTAAGGGTTCTCCTTCATCACCGTGCGGCGCAGTTGGTGGATCTCGCGGTCGCCCTCCGTGCTGCGCAGGCTGTCGGAGAGCAATACGGCCAGCTGGGCCAGGATGTCCTCGCTCGGCCCAGCGTGCACGAAGGCCTCGATCTCCGGCTCCGACGCCAGGTCGAGTTCGTCGCCGACCAGCGCGGCATCCTTGGACGCGAAGTAGTTGAAGAACGTGCGCGGCGAGATGTCGGCGACCCGGCTGATGTCCTCGACGGTCACCTTCTCCAGGCCCCGGTCACAGGACAGGGTCAGGACCGCCCGCTGGATGGCACGCCTGGTCGCCAGCCGCTTCCGCTCGCGCAGGCCGGGTTCATCGTTATGCACCGACATGGCTCAATTCTTACACGGTGCGCAAATCTGCAGCCGGATGCCCGGCCCGTCCGACCGGGCCGGGTCCGGCTGGGCCTGGCCTGGCCTGGGTCAGCACATCGGGTCGCTCGCGGGCACCGCGCCCTTCAGCAGGTAGTCGTCGACGGCCGTGTTCACGCAGGCGTTCGACTTGTTGTAGGCGGTGTGCCCCTCACCCGTGTAGGTGACGAGGGCGCCGCTGTCGAGCTGGTCGGCGAGGCTCTGGGCCCAGACGTACGGGGTTGCCGGGTCGTTCGTGGTGCCGACGACCAGGATCGGGGCGGCCCCTTCGGCCTTGATCTGGCTGCGTTCCCCGGTGAACTTGTACGGCCAGTTCGCGCAGCCGATATCGCCGAAGGTCATGTACTTGCCGATCGTCGGCGCGGCGGCCTCGATCTCGGCGGCCTGGGCGCGCATCAGCGCAGGGTCCGCGTTGTAGCTGTAGTCGACGCAGTTGATGGCCATGAAGGCCTCGGTGGAATTGTCGAGGTATTTGCCGTCGGCGGAGCGGCCGTTGTAGCCGTCCGCGAATTGGAAGGCCACGTCGGCGTCCCCGTTCAGCACGCTGGTGAACATCTCGCTCAGGTTGGGCCACGCCGTGGCCTGGTAGAGCGGGTAGATGATCGCCGTGAGCAGCGTGTTCGCGCCGAGCTGGCGGCCATCCGTGGCTGTGATCGGACTCACGTCGACCGAGGCGAGCAGCGCCCCGATGGTGGCCATGGCGTCGTCGACGGAGCCGTCGAAGGGACAGTTCTCCCCCGCCAGGCAGTCGGCCAGGTAGGACCGCAGCGCGTTTTCGAAGCCGGTGGCCTGCACCCGGGTGACGTCGGCGTTGGTGGTGGAGGGGTCCAGCGCGCCGTCGAGGGCGAGCCTGCCCACCTTGCCGGGATACAGTTCGGCGTAGGTCGCGCCGAGGAAGGTGCCGTAGGAGTAGCCGAGGAAGTTGAGTTTCTTGTCTCCGAGGACGGCGCGCAGCAGGTCGAGGTCGTGCGCTGCGCTGACGCTGTCGACGTGGCCGAGCAGGGCGCCGGTGTTCTTCTGGCAGGCGTCGCCGAAGTCGGCGGCCGCCACCGTGAGCTCCTGGATCCAGGCGTCCGAGCCGCGGGCCGCGACGGGGAGTCCGTAGAGGTACTCGTCCATCTGGGCGGGCTCGTAGCAGGTGACGCTCGAGGAGCGGCCGACGCCGCGGGGGTCGAACCCGACGACGTCGAAACCGGCCTGCAGCTTCGCATCCGTCGCGTAGTCGAGGGACTCTTTCACGAAGTCGTACCCGGATCCGCCGGGGCCGCCGGGGTTGACGAGCAGGGAGCCGACCCGGGTGCCCGTGGCCGGATGCCGCACCAGCGCCAGGTCCACCTTCTCGGTGCCGGGGTCGGTCCAGTCGAGCGGCGCCGAGGCCGTGGTGCACTGCAGGCCGTCGCCGCAGTCCTTCCACTTCAGCACCTGGCTGTAGAACGGTTTGAGGGCGGCGCTGACCTTCTCACCCGTCGGGGCGGACGTCGTCGGCGCCTGCTGCGGCAGGAACAACGGCACGCAGCCGGTCAGGCCGAGCGCGAACACCAGCGCAGCCACCGTGGTGCGGGCCAGCACCGTCTTTCCAGCCAGCACCGGGGCGGTGCGCAAACGGGTTCGTCTGGTCAACGGGTTCCTCTTCCGTGGTGCCTGGTGCGTGGGCGATGTCATCGGCGGATCGCCGAGACAAGCATTGCCTCGAGGGCAAGGGCCGGCGCCACATTCGATTCGATTCTCTGCCGGGCCTGGGCGATCGCATCCAGTGTCGCCAGCGTCGCGGGGGGCGCGCAGGCGGCGCTCGCGGCCCGCACCTCAGAGAGCAGCTCGCGGTTGATCACGCTGGCCTCGCGACCCAGCTGCACCATGATCACGTCGCGGTAGAGCGAGGTCAGGTCCACCAGGATGCGGTCGATCCCGTCGCGGAGGCTGCGGGTGGCCCGCCGCTTCTGGTCGTCTTCGAGGGCCTTGATCTGGCTGCGCAGCCCGGGCGGCACGGACTGGCCGGGCTCCACGCCCAGCGATCGCAGCACGCCCTCGCGTTCGGCGGCGTCACGCTCGAGGGTGATCGCCTTCGCGTCGTCGCCGGCGATGGCCAGCAGCCGGGCAGCGCCGTTCACGGCCGCGGACACGCCACGGATGCCGAGGGCCGCCCTAAGGGTCTCCTCACGCCGGGCGCGCGCCTCGGGGTTCGTCGCCAGGCGCCGCGCCATGCCGATGTGGCTCTGTGCCTCGCGCGCGGCCCGCTCGGCGGTGGCCGGATCGACGCCGTCGCGGGCGACGAGCAGGCCGGCGACGTCGTCGATGCTCGGCACGCGCAGCCGCACCGAGCGCACGCGGGACCGGATGGTGGGCAGCAGGTCGGCTTCGCTCGGGGCGCAGAGGATCCACACGGTGCGCTCCGGCGGCTCTTCGAGCGCCTTGAGCAGCACGTTCGAGGTGCGTTCGACCATGCGGTCGGCGTCTTCGACCACGATCACCCGGTACCGGCCCACCGAGGGCGAATACTGCGAGCGCTTCACGGCTTCCTTGACCGATTCCATCTTGATGATGACGCCCTCGGTCGACAGGACGATCAGGTCGGGATGCGTGCGCGCGTCGACGAGGCGCCGCGTGGTCTCCTGGCCGTCTTCCGTGCCCGGGCTCAGCAGCGCGGTAGCGAACGCGAAGGCGAGATTCGAGCGGCCGGATCCGGGCGGGCCGGTGATCAGCCAGGCGTGCGTCATGGCCGACGGCGCCGCCGAGCGCGCCTCATCGCCGGCCGGCCCTTCGGCCGCCGCGCGGAAGATGGCGATCGCATCCGCCTGACCCGTCAGATCGTCCCAGACTCGCATCGAACCAGAGTACCTTCCGCCGGTGACAGAGGGCTTGGAACTCGTGCTGAGGCGTGGTCAGCCGAGCGAGCGCCCAGCGAAGCGCCCAGCGAAGCGCCGTGTCCGGTGCCGAACCAATTCGACGGAGATTTTGCCGAAAACGGCCGGTTTAGGGCCCAAAACAGTGTGTACGGGCAAAATCTCCGTCGAATTCGTTAGGGGCGGGGGTTTCTGCGGCGGCGCCGGCCTGGGAGTGACTCATGCCCGCGACTGCGGAAGGTCAGAGCAGTGCGGCGACGCGCTCACGGATGACGGCGGCGATCTCCGCGACCGGCAGCGCGGCATCCACGACCAGGAAACGCTCCGGCTCGGCCGCAGCCAGCCCGAGGAACGCGGCGCGCACCCGGCGGTGGAAGTCGCTCTTCTCGGCCTCCAGCCGGTCGAACCGCTTGTTATCGGCGTCGAGCCGCCCGCGGGCGACGTCCTCGTCGAGGTCGAGCAGGATGGTGAGCTCGGGCAGCAGACCCTCCGCCGCCCAGAGCGACAGTTCGCGGATCTCGTCCGCACCCAGCACCCGCCCGGCACCCTGGTAGGCGACGGATGAGTCGAGGTAGCGGTCCTGGATCACCACTTCGCCGCGGGCGAGCGCCGGGCGCACCGCGGTCGCGATGTGCTGCGCGCGGTCGGCCGCGTAGAGCAGCGCTTCCGCGCGGGGGGACACCTCGCCGCGGTGATGCAGCACGATCTCGCGGATCAGGACGCCGACCGGCGTGCCGCCGGGCTCGCGGGTGCGCAGGACGGTGCGTCCGCCCTGCTCGAGCCAGTCGGTGAGGAGCTGCGACTGGGTCGTCTTGCCTGACCCGTCGCCGCCCTCGACCGTGATGAACAGCCCGGTCACGACTGCGCGGATGCCTGGTTCGCGGCGGCCTTGGCGGCCGCGGTGGCCGCCCGGGTCGCTGCGGCCTTCGCTGCGGTCGCCGCCTTCTGGGCGGGGGTCCTGACCACTGCGGCGCGGGCCGTCCCGACCTTCGCGGCACTGGTCTTCGCGGCACTGGTCTTCGCCGCCCCGGTCTTCGTGCCCGGAGCCCTCCGCACGGTGGTGGTGGCCCCCGACGCCGTCGTCGTCTTCACGGCGGCCTTCTTGGCTGGCGCCTTTTTCACGGCCGCCTTCTTGGCCGGGGCCTTCTTCGCCGGCGCCTTCTTGGCCGCGGCCTTCTTCACGACCGGTCCCTTGGCACGCTTGTCGGCCAGCAGCTGTACGGCGCGGTCGAAGTCGACCTCCTCCACCGTTTCGGCCTTGGGGATGGTCGCGTTGGTGACGCCGTCGGTGACGTAGGCGCCGAACCGGCCGTCCTTGATCTTGATGGCCTTGCCGCTCTCGGGGTCGGGCGCCTCGAACTCCTTGAGGGCGCTCGACGCCCGCCGTGCGCCGTACTTGGGCTGGGCGTAGAGCTCGACCGCGCCGGCCAGGTCGATCTCGAAGATCTGGTCCTCGCTGGTCAGCGAACGGGTGTCGACGCCCTTCTTCAGGTAGGGGCCGAACTTGCCGTTCTGCGCCGTGATCTCGGAACCCGATTCCGGGTCGACGCCCACCGTGCGCGGCAGGGCGAGCAGGTGCAGAGCGGTGTCGAGGTCGATCGTGGCCAGGTCCATGGTCTTGAACAGCGAAGCCGTGCGCGGTTTCACGGCGGCGACCTTCTTAACCGCGCCCTTGCGCTTGGGCTTGGCCGCGGCGGCTGCCGTGGCGGCCGTGGTCGTCGCGGCGGCCTCGGCGGCAACCGAATCGGATAGCAGCGTCACCTCGCCGGTCACCGGGTCGATGGTCTCGCCCGGCTCGACGACCTCGGCGACCGGCTCCAGCTCGGTGACATAGGGACCGAACCGGCCGTCCTTCGCCACGATGCTCTTGCCGTTCTCCGGGTTCACGCCGATCACGCGGTCGGTGATGACCGGCGCGTCGATGAGTTCACGGGCCTTCGCCGGGGTCAGTTCGTCGGGCGCGAGGTCCGGCGGGATGTTGACGCGGCGCGGCGGCGCATCCGGGGACGCGTCGGGGTCGATGACCTCGAGGTAGGGACCGTATTTGCCGATGCGCAGGGTGATGTCATCGCCGATGGGCATCGAGTTGATCGAGCGGGCGTCGATCTCGCCGAGGTTGTCGATGACCTGGCGCAGGCCGCGGTGCTTCTCGGAGCCGAAGTAGAAGCTGGTCAGCCAGTCGACCCGGTCGGCCTTGCCGTCGGCGATGCGGTCGAGGTCGTCTTCCATCTCGGCGGTGAAGTCGTATTCGACCAGGTCGGAGAAGTACTCCTCGAGCAGGCGCACGACGGAGAACGCGATCCAGTTGGGCACCAGGGACTGGCCGCGCGGGGTGACGTAGCCGCGCTCGGTGATCGTGGAGATGATCGATGCGTACGTCGACGGGCGGCCGATGCCGAGCTCTTCGAGCTTCTTGACCAGGCTGGCCTCGGTGTAGCGGGCGGCCGGGGTGGTCTCGTGGCCCTTGGCCTCCACCTCGAGCAGGGTCAACTTCTGGCCCTCTTCGAGCGGCGGCAGCTTCGACTCGGTCGCGTCGGTGGGCGCGTTGCGCTCCTCGTCGCGGGATTCCTCGTAGGCCAGCATGAAGCCGCGGAAGGTGATCACGGTTCCGCTGGCGGAGAACTCGGCGAGCGCTCCGGATGCCGCGGGGTGCGCGGCGGGACCGGTCGGGCCGGCCGCGATGGTGACCGACGCGGTCGAACCGGTCGCATCCGCCATCTGCGAGGCGACGGTGCGCTTCCAGATCAGGTCGTACAGCTTGAAGTCGTTGCCGCGCAGGGTGGACGCGAGCGAGGGCGGGGTGCGGAAGGTGTCGCCGGACGGGCGGATCGCCTCGTGCGCCTCCTGTGCGTTCTTGCTCTTGCCCTTGTACAGGCGGGGCTTGTCGGGCACGGTTTCCGCGCCGTAGAGCGCCGACGCCTGGGTGCGTGCGGCCGTGATCGCCTGCTGCGAGAGCGACGGCGAGTCGGTACGCATGTAGGTGATGTACCCGTTTTCGTAGAGCGACTGGGCCACGCTCATGGTCTGCCGGGCGGTGAAGCGCAGCTTGCGGGCGGCCTCCTGCTGCAGGGTCGAGGTCGTGAACGGCGCGGCCGGGCTGCGCCGGTACGGCTTGGAGGCCACCTTCGTCACGGTCAGCGCGACGGACGGCTCCTTGAGGGCGTCGGCGAGAGCGAGGGCGGATGCCTCGTCGAGCGTGACCGCGGACACCTTCGGCTTGAGCTGGCCGAGGTCGTCGAAGTCGCCGCCGGACGCGATGCGCTCACCGTTGAGGCGGACGAGCTTGGACTGGAACGCGGCATCCGTCGCCGACGTGCCAGGGGCGAGCTGGGCGATCAGGTCCCAGTAGCCGGCCGACACGAACGCCAGGCGTTCGCGTTCGCGCTCGACGACGAGGCGGGTGGCCGCGGACTGCACCCGGCCGGCGGACAGGCCGGGGCCCACCTTGCGCCAGAGCACGGGCGAGATCTCGTAGCCGTAGATGCGGTCGAGGATGCGCCGGGTCTCCTGGGCGTCGACGAGGGCGGTGTCGAGGTCGCGGGTGTTGTCCTTGGCCTGGAGGATCGCTTCCTTGGTGATCTCGTGGAAGACCATGCGCTTCACGGGGACCTTGGGCTGCAGCACCTGCAGCAGGTGCCAGGCGATGGCCTCGCCTTCGCGGTCCTCATCAGTTGCGAGCAGGAGTTCGTCGGCGTTCTTCATGGCCCGCTTGAGCTCGGCCACGGTCTTCTTCTTCGCGTCGGACACGACGTAGTACGGCTCGAAGCCGTTGTCCACATCGACCGAGAATTTGCCGAGGGGACCCTTTTTGAGTTCCGGCGGGAGGTTTTTGGGCTCAATCAAGTCGCGGATGTGGCCGACCGAGGACAAAACCTCGTAGCCGTCGCCCAGATAGGCGGCGATCGACTTCATTTTCGTCGGCGATTCGACAATGACCAGCTTCTTAGTGCCTGGCACCAGACTCCTCTTTATAGGTACGGGTCCAAGGATGGGCCAAGGCACACCATACACACTGCACCGGAGTCCCTGCCAACTCGTGCCGGACCGCCACCGGCATTGGGGGTTGCCAGGCAGGCGCTCGCGGAGACAATAGAAACATGGCTACAACAGCAACGGGCACGTACACCGCGAAGCTCACGGACGGCCCCCTCGAAGGCAAAACCGTCACCACCGAGTTCCTCGAATCCGGTGATCCACGGCCGCGACTCGAAATCCCGGCCGACTCCGGCAAGAAGCGGTATCTGTACATGCGCGGCGCCGGCCTCGAATTCGGCTCATCCGAGTTTCCGGAGCGCCCCACCGCCGTCGACTACCGTTTCATCGAGGCCGTTTTCGACTGATCCGGCGCGACTGAACCGACGCGACTGACCCGGCTCGACAGATCCGGCCAGTAGGTCTGACCCGCCTGACCTTCCCGCCCCGCCGACCGCGCAGGTCAACCGGGCGGCGGTCCCGCGCGTGACCGTGCACCCAGGTCGAGGCCGAGGTAGCCGCGCCCGATGCTGACCGAGGCGATCAGCCCCTCGACCGAGCACGCGGTGACGGATGCCCCGTTGAGCCTGGCCGCCTCGGCTGCGGCCTCGCAGGGCACCCCGGCCACGGCGCCCGAGGCCGTGTCGGCGGCGGCCAGCGCCGCGGCATCCGCGGACCCCTGCACCGCCCGCCCGACCGCCAGCACGGCGAACAGCGGAACGACCACCGCCGTCACCAGGAGCACCGCGCCGATCACCCCGACCGCGAGCACCGTGCCGGACCCCCGTTCGCCGCGCCCTGACCGCGTGCGCGGAAACTGAGCCCGGCACATCCAGGTGCGGAACCGGCGCATCCGGGTCCATCGAAACAGGGTCCGCCGCATCAGAGCCCCCCGGCGAGCGCGCAGGACCCGGCCGTCAGGGTCAGCCCGAAGGCTGCGAAGGGCGAGAAGGCGCTCGGCACGCTGAGCCGCACGCAGACGAATTCGCCGCGCCGCTCCGACGTCAGCGAGGTGCCCGGCACGGCCCGGTCGACGAGCCCCGCGGCCCGGTCGGTGCTGTCCCCGCGGGCAAGGGACCGGGCGGCGCCGGCCGCGGCATCCGTCAACCGCACCTGCTGGCCGACGACCTGCACGGCCCCCAGGCAGCAGGCCAGCACGAGCAGCACGGCCGGCACGACGGTCGCGAATTCGGCGGTGACGCTGCCACGCTCTGCGGTGTGCCGCGGCACCGGTCGGCTACCCCACGGTGAGGGCATTGCGCACCAGGTCGGTGAGGATGCCGCGCACCTCGTCGCCGCGCAGAATCACGATTACCAGTGCAAAAGTGACGAGTGCCCCCACAGGGAATCGAAGCTGGCCGATTGAGCGTCGATGTTGAGTCCCACGCGACGCAGTACCGTGCCGATTAGCTCCTGCCGGCCGGTCACATCGAAGAGCTCCCAGTCGCGCACCATGTCTCGAACGAGATCGCGGGACACGTCCGGCACCCCGGCGAGGACCGTCCTCACCTCGCTGATCTGCTCACGGAGTTCGGTCTGTCTCGCTTCGACCTCGGACCTCGCGGCTGCGTAGGAAGCATCAGATACCTTGTCGTCGATGTACAGCGAGGTCAGCTTGTCGATGCGGCGCTGCTGAGCATTCTGCTCGGCAAGGAGCCGCACGAGAGTGGATTCATTTTCGACCTTCGGGGCGAGGTCGACCGCGGCGTCGAGTTCCTCCGCCAGCGATTCGAGCCACGTCTGTACGAGTGGTTCCAGCTTCTTCGCGGACACGTAGTTGCGTCCGTGTTCGGGGTCCATGGAGGTGCAGATGTAGCCGCCGTACCAGATGCCGCCGGTGACCGCGCCTTTGCCCTGCATCCGTAGCCCGCACCCGCAGCGCACTAGGCCGGAGAGCAGGTAGGCCGATTGACGGGGCTTAGCACCCGTCCCTCTTCGGTCTTTCCGCATGGCCTGGTAGCGGTCCCACGTCGCCTGGTCGATGATTCCCTCATGCTGGCCCTCGTAGACCTCGCCCCGGTATGGCACCTTGCCAGCGTGGATGGGCGAATCCATCACGGTGAACGGGCGCACACGGTTCCATGTCCCGCCATTGGGCGACGGGATCGCCTGGGCGTTCATCCAGCGGGAGATAGCGGCTGAACCGTTCCCGGCGAGGTATTTGCGGTACATCGCGACAACCAGCGGGGCTTGCTCTGGGTTGGGCTCGATCCCTGTGTCAGTACGGCGCCAACCCCACGGGAGCCGCCCCGACGTCGGGAGTCCAAGGCGGAGCCGACGCTGGCGCACTTCTTCCCACTGCTCGCCGATCTGCTCAGACTGGAAAGCTGCGTACTCCGTCATCACGCCGCGGGCGAACCGCCCGGATGCCGTCGCTGTGTCGATGGGCTCGGTCGCCGACTCGATGCGACCGCCGGCTACGTCGACACGGTCGGCGGCGAGAACCCAATCGCGCCTGCTGCGCGAGAGGCGCGACCACTTCCACAGAATCACGACGTCGGCTTCGGCCGCCTCGATCATGTCGATGACGCGCTTCACCGCAGGGCGGTTGTCCCACTTGCGACCGGATAGCCCCTGGTCGGCTTCGATCATGACGATGTCGTAGCCCATACGGTCGCAGTAGTCGCGGCCGGCGGACTCTTGCATCTCGATGCTTATCGAGTCGTCACGGTAGACGGACTGGCGCAAGTACAGGACCGCGCGGGGCGGGGTGTCCGGAACGACGTGGAGCTTCATGATGCTCGGCTGTCCTTCATGTAACGGCTGAGGAGTTTGGCGGAAACGTTGAGCTCGTGACACCAGATGCCGGGGTCGTCGGTGACAGCCGCAGCGCGTTCCAGTTCAGAATGATCGATGAGCCTGCGTGATGCCCATCGATCCGCCTGAACCTCTTGCCGCGGGGTCGCGTTGCTATGACCGAGGATGACATGCCCGATCTCGTGTGTGAGCACGGACCGCTCGTGGATGGTCCTCATTCGCGACTGCAGGTAGATCGTTTGCAGTTCGGGAATCCACAAACCGTTGGCGGTGCGGAGCTTCCGGTAGACCACATTGATGCCGAGCAGCGCTGCGTGCTCGTGGGGGTCATAGGCCCGCCCGGTCGTCTCCATCGTCGCCTCCTGGTGTTTCATCTTCATCATCATCTGCTGCGACGGCGTAGTCCGAGCGTCGACCCTTCTCCCGTGCATCTTCCACCTCGCGTAGGACATCGTTGATGAGCTCCTCAGCGGCGGGTTCGGTGAGCGCCGTACTGGCGGAGCCTGCGGCGACTCGGCGCAGCAGTTCCTTCGAGATGTCGAGGTCGCTGACGCTGGCGAGGTGAAGCTGCCCGCTCGATGCGCGCAGTTCGTTCTCGGTTACCCAGCCGGCTGCAACGGCTGCGTCACCGAATGAGATTCCGTACGCGCGGCACAGCTGTCCGAGCGTGAGGCCGGGCGTCTTATCACTGGCAAGTTGCGCCTTGAGGGTGGTGTGGGTCATGCCGATTCGGTCCGCCATTGCACGGTTGCTGGCACCCGATGTGGCCGAGTGGAGGAAGTCAACGAGTGTCTGGGTCATGCGTTTAATGTAGCACTTTTGCAACAGAGTGGAAGCTTTTACCCACGCTTCACCGGGGGTTTGTGTGCATTATCGCAACACGCCGTAGTAGAACCGCTCCAGCCCCAGTTTTGCTGGTGTACATTCACTACATACCGAAACAAAAACACAACAGGAGGTGGACGTGTCGGTCGCCATCAAAATCAAGCCAGGTCTCATCGATCGCCTCCGCGAGACACGCGGAATCAACAGCGACGAAGCATTCGCTCGACTCGTTCAAACTGACCGTTCAACCTTGCGCCGCATCGACAACGGTGGTCAGCCGTCCGGCGCATTCATGGCCGGTTTCTGCGATGCATTCGGTCTTGGACTCGGCGAAGCATTCGACGTCGTCAAGGCCACCGCGGTCGTAAAGCAGATGCCAGAAGAACGCCTAGCGCAGGCCGCGTAATGGCCTCCCGCGAGGAGTGCATCAAGGCGGCATCGGTCGTCTTGGCGAACTGCTATCGGGTCCTTTACGCCTACCCCCTCGAAGAGGCCGCGCGGCGGGCAGTTCGCCCGGGCGGTCCGACATACGAGGAGCTACTCGTTCGTATCGCCGCCAGGCGGGAGATGTACCTGATCCCCGCCGTGGCTGCCTAGTGACAGTCGCACTCGCGGGGCTGATCTAGCCCCATTTTCTTGCCCCTCACTCGGAGGGGAATCCGCCGGCGTGCGCCGATGCGGAATCGAACCAATCGAAAGGGCACTTCCCATGGTTCAGAACACGGCACCATCTGCTCGTCACGCTCGTCACGCTCGACCGGCCACCGGCGAGCGCGTGGCTGCTCGCTCCATCGTCGTCCGCATGGGCGCACCGGAGCACCTCGGATTCACCATCAAGCCGGACAGCGCGATGATGGCGGCGCTGTCGTCGGGTGATATGGCGACCCGTGCCGCGGCCCGCGCATCCTTCACGATCGTGACGGTGCGGCAGTGAGCATGGCGCTCGACGGCAAGTCTCCGCGCAGCAAGTCGTCGCACCCGGTCACCTCAGTGGACGCGGGGCGGGCCGTGGCTCTGCCGGAGTCGCAGACCGCGGTCCTGATGCTGCTCACCTCCGTCGGCCCCATGGCGGATCACGAGCTGACCGCCCGCGCGGCGAAGAGTGGTGTTCCATTCTCCCCGCAGCGGCTCCGGACGGCCCGATCCGAACTCGCCGAGGCCGGCCGCGTCGTCCTCGTCGACGGCGAGTTCCGCCTCACGAAGTCGAACTACCGCGCCCAGGTGTGGTCGCTCGCCGAGCCCGCCCCGGCCTGACCGGCCCCGCGATCCACCTCGACAGCAAGGCCAGCTCCGCGCATTGACGCGGACCCCCTCTACCAAACGAAAGGACCCCATCATGGGAGTCAAACTCTCGGGCAGCTTGCCCGACGCAGATCGCCAGGGCATGGACCGGCTGCAGGGCCCGCTCGTCAAGCGCCCCGACGACCGGCACCTAGTAATCATGGTTGTCAACTCGCCGAGCGTGAAGGTCGACCACGGCCTGGACGGTGACACGTACACGCCGACCGCCGGCGTTCTGTTCGCTGAGCCGGTCCTCGATCGTGACGACATCAACGAGGTGCTCGAGATCCTCGGCCGGTGCCGGGCGACTCGGCTGGACGATGCCACCCTCGACTTCGACTTCGGGGTCGGTGACCCGCTCGCCGATGCCGCCAGGAAGATGCGCGCCGACGGGTTCGACCTCAGGACCTCGACAGGCGTGTTCACCGTGAGTGACCTGGACGCCGACGAATGAGCTACCCGAAGCGCACCCGCGCGACGTACCCGGCGGCTGCTCGTTCCGTCGCCCCACTTTGGGCCGGGCTTGCTGCCTCGGTCGTCGCCATGGCATTCGTCATCGGCATGCTCGTTGAGAGAGGAATCACGCTGTGAGCGTCATCACCAAGACCAGGCCGGCCGCGATCGCGCTGGCATCCCAGGCCGACAACGAGGAAGTGTGGCACGGCTTCCGCGCCGAGGGCGTCACCGCGTCCGAAGTCCACGACATCGCCACCGGTGGCCGCAAGACCTGGCGCCGCATCCTGACCGACAAGCTCAACGGCTCCACCTTCCACGGCAACCGGCACACGAAGCGCGGACACGAGCGCGAGCCCGTGCTGCTCGAGTGGGCGGACGGCCAGTACGGCGTCACCGCGAACTCGACCCTGTTCGCTCACCCCGAGTTCCCGCTGCACCGCGGTACGCCTGACGGCCTCGGCGCGGACAGCGCACCGTTCGGTGTTGAGGTGAAATCGCACGCCTTCGGCTGGACCAGCATGGATGTGCCGCCGGACCACTTCGACCAGTGCCAGTGGAACATCCACGTGCTCGGCGCTGACGGCTGGCTGTACGTGTGGGAGGTCCTCGGCGACGACGGCTACGCGACGCTCGACGACCCGTTCCACGTGTGGATCGACCGCGACGACGACCGCATTGCGCAGCTGGTCGCTCAAGCTGACGCGTTCATTGCGTGGCGGGAGGCCGGCGCCCCCGAGCTGGACGACATCCCCGACGACCTGGACGAGTCGCTCACCGATTGGGCTGACGCGAAGGAACGCAAGTCGATCGCGACGAAGGACGAGAAGGCCGCTGAGAAGGTAATCCGTGCGTACATCGCCGCGACGCCCGACGCCGAGGTCGACGGCCTCAAGCGCTCCGGTTCGCGCGGCGGGTTCGGCTACTCGGTCAAGTCCGACGATGTGCTGGACGAGGACGCATGGAAGGCCGCCGAGCCCGACTCCCACGAGGCATGGGTGGCCTTGCGAACCCGGGCCGACGACGCGGCCGCGGTCGCGGTGACGCTCTACAGCAAGAAAAAGATCTCGACCACGTTGGCGTTCAAAGCGCCCGACAAGAAAGCAGCAGCATGAGCGCCACCGACGAGAAGGAGATCGCTCAGACGATCTCGGAGTACAGAGTGCTCGCGGCGAAGACTGGCGAGTGGCGCGGGTTCGAGCAGTCGTTCTCGATCGACGGCGTCACCTGGTCGGAGTACTTGCTGCCGACTGAGGAGCACCCGCACCCGCTGCTCGCATCTGCGACGGTGCACCGGGCCGGGTTCATGGTCCCGATCCGCGTCGTGATCGGCTGGGACGAGAGCGTGCCCGCCGAGGATGAGTGGCGCGAACTGTGGGAGCGGTCGCCGCACGCACTGTTCGGTGCCTCTGCAGCCCGCCTCGCCTACATCCGGGCGTTCCCCGAGGTCATCACTTCCAAGCCGTCAGGCGACGAGCGGAAGATCTCCGCACCGACGGCGGACCAGGCGGCACCGGTCGCCCGCGACTGGATCGCGGAACTGGCCGACGCGTCCACCCTGGTGGCCGTTGGCGAGCTGTGGGCCGCGGCGCGGAAAGCGCGTGCGGTGACGGTCATGCTCGAGCGGGCGTTCAAGTACCGCCGCGACAGCATCAAGGCTGCCACCGTCGCGGCTGCGCCGGCCGCGGCTGCTGCCGTCGCTGCAGCACGTCCTGCTCCTACTCCCGCCGAGGTCGCCGCGGCCGCGCGGCGCTCTCGCGAACGGTCGGCAGCATGAGCGACGAGTTCGGCGTCAGCAACGCCACGGGCGAGGTCGTCGCATCGCGTCAGCTCGTGCCGCTGAACTTGGCCGACCTCAACGAGGAAGCGCTCCTCGCGATGTTTCCGACCCCGGTACAGGCGGCGGGTGCGTTACTCCTGTCCCGCCGTCTGATTGCCGAGGCACCAGCGATCCTCAACGCCAGGTCAAAGGCGCTCAAGGATGCGAAGCGCACGCTGCTCGTGGCGAGGGCCTACGCCCGCAAGCGGGCCACAGGCACGACGGCCGAGGACCGCAAGATCGAGCAAGAGGGCGACACCGAGGTGATCACCGCCGGCGAGCACGTAGACACCTGCGAGCTGCTCCTCGAATACGCGCGGGAGGTTCGCAAGTCTCTGACTGAGGACGTTGAGATCCTGCGCTCACTCAACGCGAACTTCCGGAACGAGCACAAGTCGTGAACGCGCCGATGTTCGCCCCATGCGAGCGCCACCAGGCGCTGCTGCGCATGCCGTTCGAGCGTGGGCTGGACATCGCCCGCGAGTGCGACCAGTGCTATATCGAGGAGGCCTGCTCGTGACGGCCCCGTTCGTCTGCCCTGACGACCACAAGCACGCCGTGAACGGCACGTGCTACGCGATCCACAAGTGCCGGTGCGACGGATGCCGCACAGCGATGACGACCCGGGCCAGCGTCCGTACACGAGCTCAGCTCTACGGCCGTTGGGTTGACCCGTACGTGCCGGCCGAGCCGGTGCGCGAGCACATCGAACTGCTGCAGTCGTCCGGCCTTGGCTGGAAGCGCATCGCCGCGCTGTCAGGCGTCGGCAACACGGCAGTCTCGCAGCTCCTCTACGGCCGCAAGGGTAGCAACAGCGACCCGCGAAAGGGCGAAGTTCTGAAGCGCACGACGCGGGTCAAGGCGGACGCGATCCTGGCCGTGAAGCCTGATCTGTCGCTGCTCGCTGCCGGCGCGGTCATCCCGTCGCGTGGGACTCATCGCCGCTTGCAGGCGCTCGTCTCGATCGGCTGGTCTCAGTCGAAGCTTGCGGCGCATCTCGACATCCAACCCGGCAACTTCAACCGGATGATGGGCGCCGCGTCCGTCTGTGTGGGCTTGCACCGTGAGGTGCATGTCCTGTTCGACCAGTTATGGAACACGGAGCCCGCGCATAACGAGTGGCGGTCGCTGTCCTCGTTCAACCGGGCGAAGCGTTACGCGGCGGCGCGCCGTTGGCTGCCGCCCATGGCGTGGGACGACATCGACACCGACGTCGCACCGCCCGTTGCCGAGGCCAGCACGGCTGACGGCATCGACGAGGCCGCGGTGGAACTCGCCATGTCGGGTGAGGACGTGCGCCTTACCGCGCTCGAGCGCCGCGCCGCGGTGACGCAGCTGCACGCTCGGCGCTGGTCCGACCAGCTGATCGCGGAACGGCTGCGCATCGCTGACCGAACGGTGCTGCGGATCCGGCAGGAGCTGGGTCTCGTCGCGTTCGACCAGGACGAACTGATCTTCCGGGCTGCCGCATGAGCGCTCCCGTCACCACCAACCAGAAAAGGGAAGCAATGACGCAGACAATCGAGCACGTCGCACCCGGTGATCTGATCATCGAACCCACCGAGCGTGCGGCCGAGATGCTTGGCTTTAGGTTCACCGTTGGCACCGCTGCGGCCGAACTCGCCGACTATCTCGACCGCAACCCAGCGAAGGCCGAACGGGTCCTCACCGCGCTGGCAGTTCTTCACAACGAGAGCAATCTGAATGCTGCCACCTGGCAGCAGACGGGCGCGCAGATCGGCGTGTACTTCGCTCAGCTGGCCGCGTGGGGCTATGGCGTGTCAGAGGTTGAAGAGAGCCTCATCCCCGTTCCCGTCGAGATCGCAGCAGCACTGGACGACGACGACGACGAGGACGAGGGCTGCCGCAACCCCGAGTGCGACGACACTACCGCCGACGGCGAGGGATGGGACGGGCTCTGCGGCAACTGCGCCGACCGGGCCGAGGGCGGCGAAGAGTGAGCGCGCACCCGAAGCCGCTGCCGCCTCTTCGGATGGCGGGGATGCTGATGGCTGAGCGTTGCGCGCTGATCGACGCCCGAGAGAAGCAGCGGTGTGCCCGTTGCGGCGTGGTGATCTGGTCGGGCGGTTCGCGTCATCACCGCAAGTTCAAGTCGCGCCGTGGTGGCGACGAGGTGTCGAACGCTGTGTTGCTCTGCGGTTCGGGCACGACGGGCTGCCACGGCTGGGTTCACGCGAACCCGGTGTCGGCTCGCATGGTCGGCCTCGCGCTCCTGGCGACGGACAACCCACTACTCGTGCCGGTGCGGCACGCGGTGTACGGGTGCGACGTTTGGCTGGACGACGCCGGCAACGCGTCGGTCACGCCGCCGAGGCTCGCAGCATGAAGCCCTACTACGAGGACAGCGCCGTGACCCTCTATCACGGTGACTTCCGCGACCACATGGACACGCTCACCGCGGCCAAGGCCGACGCGATCGTGACAGACCCGCCCTATGGCGAGACCTCGCTCGACTGGGATGTCTGGCCTATTGGCTGGCTCGCTGACGCTGCGGCGATCGCCGACAATCTCTGGTGTTTCGGGTCGTTCCGGATGTTCCACGAGCGCGCGGCCGAGTTCGCGACGTGGAAGCTCGCGCAGGACACGGTGTGGGAGAAGCACAACGGTTCGGGGTTCCACAACGACCGGTTCAAGCGGGTGCACGAGTTCGCCGTCCAGTGGTACCGCGGCGAGTGGGGGGGGCTCTACAACGACCCACCCAAGACCGCCGACGCCATGCGCAAGACCGTGCGCCGCAAGGAACGGCCGACCCACATGGGCGAGATCGCCGGGACCAACTACGAGAGCACGGACGGAGGTGATCGCATCATGCGTTCAGTGATCAAGCTCAGATCGATGCACGGTAAGGCCATCAACGAGACCGAGAAACCGGTGCAGCTGGTCAGTCAGTACATCACGTGCTCGGTGCCGATCGGCGGGTTGGTCGTGGACCTCTTCGCCGGGTCGGCCAGCACTGGGGTAGCCGCTCGTCAGCTCGGCCGGAAGGCGCTGCTGTTCGAGAAGCGCGAGAGCCAGTGCGAGGCCGCGGCCAGACGACTCGAGCGGGAGACCTCTCAGCCGTTCGACCTTGGGGCGATCGCGTGACCGCCGCGGCCGCGGTCCCGCGCCTCGCGATGACGTACGCCGTGTACTGGCCCGAGCACCAGGTGCTGAAGATCGGGCGGGCGTGGAAGATGTCCCGGCTGCGGGGGTTCGGCGCGACCGGCGGCGTGGTGATCGTGCTGCTGCGCGACACCCCGGCGATCTGGGAGCGCGGCGCCCTGGCTGAGCTCGACGGGTGGTTCGAGCGGGCGTTCACGCGGGAGAACGACAGCCTGCACCTGCTGCGAGGCGGGCGCGGGTTCACGGAGTGTTTCAAGGTCACGGCCGCGAGTTTGGGCCGGGCGATCAAGACGATGATGCAGGGAATCAGGCGCTATGGGTATGAGGAAGAAGCGGGACATCCTGCCGGAGATGTTCCGGAACGAGGACCTGCTGTCGCTGTCGGTGGCGACGAGGCTGACGGCGGTCGGGTTGAGGCTGTACGCCGACGACCACGGCCGCGAGTCGGCGACGCCGGCGCTGATCAAGGCGGCGCTCTGGCCGCTGGACACGGACGTGACGGACGCGGTGATCAACGAGCAGCTGCTCGAGCTGGCGTACGCCGACTACATCGTGCTCTACCAGGTGGGCCCGCGCACCTACTTTCAGGTCATCGAGTGGCCCCGTGTGGACCATCCGGTCGAGTCGCGGATACCGCCGGCACCCCTCGTCAATCCATCCGGAGTGGATCCGGATTCCATCGCGGCTGGGGAGAGGGAGAGAAGAGAGAGCGGAGAGGGGGGCGAGGGAGAGGGTGCATGGAGGGATGCCGAGTGGGCGCGCGAGAGTGCGCGGGCCGAGGGGGAGAATTCTCGATCCGATCCGGATGTGCCACCGTCGCCGTTCTGTCGCTCGCATCCTCAAGGCACGGATTCCCCCTGCAGGAACTGCGGTACCGCTCGGCTACGTCACCGTGGTTGGTCGGATCAGCACCTGTCCAGTACCCGTCCTACGTTCACCAGATCGGACGATGACTGATGGACACCACCTACACGTACTCGAGCCGGGACCTGATCCGAGTCACGGTGTACGCCCCGGCCGACCTGACACCGCCGGTATCGATCCCGCTGACCCGTGTCGACGGCAAGACCATCAACGTGCTGCGGATCTCTGACCTGTCGCTCGAGTGCAACCAGGTCGCCGGAGTGCCGGGGAAGTGCGACAGCCGGGACTGTCACCGCATCGTGCTGCACGAGTGCAAGTGCGGCCGGCACGAAGCACCCCGATTTCAGAAGGCCACGTCATGAACCGGGTGTCGATTGTCCTCAACCTGTCGGCTCAGGAGTACCGGGCGCTGGCGACGATCGCGGGCAACCGCGGCATCCAGTCCCACGTCTTGGTGGAGCAGCTCGTGCGGCATGCGCTCGGAGCCCCGACCAGGTCAAAGCCGGCATCCGTGCCGAAGCCAGTGGCCCAGCCAGTACCGAGACCGAAGTACGTGTCGAAGCGGACCCCGAAGCGATCGAGGGCAATGATCCGGAGCGATCGCGATGAGCAGTTCGTCGCTGTCACGAAGCTCCACGGTCGGGGCCTGAACGACAAGCAGATAGCGGCCGAGCTCGGGTACAGCCTGGCAACGGTCCAGCGGCGACGGTCCCAGCTCAAGCTGCCCGCCCAAGCGCAGGGCCGGCCGAAGAAGACGACAACCAGCGCGGCATCTGCCGCAGAGACGAGCTAGACCATGGCCCCGAAAAAGGCCGGCGGATATGAACCGCGGTTCGGGACGTACCTGATCCCCGAGTCAGCCGAGCACGACGCCGCAGTGGCGAAGATCCAGGCCGCAGCGCGCGGCGAAATCACATCGAAAGAGAGCAACTGACCATGGCCGGAGAGACCGTAATCACTGTCGTCGGGAACCTAACGAGCGACCCGGAGTTGAGGTACACGCAGAATGGGCTGGCGGTGGCGAACATGACGATCGCGAGCACCCCACGCAACTTCGACCGGGCAACGTCGGAGTGGAAGGACGGCGAGTCGCTGTTCCTCCGGGCGTCCGTGTGGCGTGAGTTCGCCGAGCACGTCGCGGGGTCGCTGACGAAGGGCACGCGGGTCATTGCGACCGGCCGTCTGAAGCAGCGGTCCTACGAAACGAAGGAGGGCGAGAAGCGGACCAGCATGGAGCTGGAGATTGACGAGATCGGCCCCTCGCTCAAGTACGCGACGGCGCAGCTCACCCGCGTCCAGAAGGGTGCGAATCAGGCGTCCGGTGGGCGGCAGGCGCAGGCCGGCGAAGAGAACCAGGAGCAGTGGGCTACCAGCGGCCCACCGGCCGGCGGCGAAGTCTGGAACACTCCGGGCAACTTCCAAGACGAGACCCCGTTCTGATGGCCGAGCGTGTGTGCGTCCGTGGCTGCGCGGTCCGGGGTGTTCATTTCGCGGCGTGCCCGAACTTTGGGGATGCTGACGAGGACGGCTGCCGGGGCTGTGTGCCCACGGTGGCCCGTGAGGGTGCACTCATCTGCGACCGGTGCTACAAGCGTCTCCTGACCATGCTCGAGGCGGCGCCAGACGTGATTGCATTGATCCGCTCGCAGGCTGACCCGCTCAAGGCGGCCGTGTACGACCAGGAGATGGTGAGCGGGTCGGCGTCGGACGCTGCGCCGGCACCGGTGAAGGCGGATCTCATCGACGCATCCGACGACATGATCCGGATCCTGCGCCGCTGGGCTGGGATGCGCATCATCGGGCTGGAGCCTGGCGAGGAGTCGGACGCGGCGCACGGCCACGCGCTCGAGGCGGTGGAGGTCATCGTCGGCATGCTCGACATCCTGGTCAACGACAAGGAGATGATCCTCGGCCTGTGTGCTGACGTGATCGATATGCCGCCGACCGAGCACAAGGACGCTTGGACGATCATCCGGGCGGTGCGTCGGTGGCCGACTGAGGATCAGTCGTTCTGGGCTGCGCAGCCGTGCCCCGAGGTGGGGTGCGGGCTGCGTGCGGTGAAGGTCATACCGCCGAGGCGTAAGGGCGGGCCGACCAGGTACCTCTGCGCGAAGTGCGGGTGGGAGAAGCACGACGACGACGACGACGGCCTGTGGGCTGTCGCATTCAGCAAGAAGGAGGGCAAGGCAGCATGACGAAGAAGACGAAGATCAAGCCGAGCAAGATCCAGGCGTGGCAGTGGGAGGACGGTGACGGCTTCACTGTGTGGGGCACTCACAGCGCAGTCAAGGGTGAGCGGGCGATGCGGGAACACTGCAGCGACGTGAACGGCTTCGACGCGCTCGAGACGTTCGAGGCGATGCCGCCGCTGATTGACATCCGTCGCGGCGCCAAGCGCTGGCTGCCCCGCCGGTATCGCGAGATCGAGAACTGGCCGGCCACCTCGGCGATGCCGCGGTTCTGGTGGTTCGGCCGTGTGCCGGTCCGCCTGGTGAGTCTGTGAAGTTCCTCACCCGGAAGGCGGCCGCGGTGCGGGTCGGCAAGGCCCTATCCACGATCTACCGGTGGGAGGAGCGGGGGCTGTTGACGTTCACGCTCGACCTGTGTCGTGAGGATCGGCTGCTTGATGCAGCGAAGAAGTCGGGCGCCCGGGTTGGGCGCCCTCGAGCAGCACGGAGGACAGCATGACGCACGAAGAGGAGCACACCGACCGGGTGACCAGGTTGGCCGTCGAAGACGCGGAAGCGGCAGATCGGGCCCGCCGGGTGCCGGCGGCCGCGAGGGCCGTGCTGACCACCGTTGAGTGCTCGATGCCCTGCGAAGGGTACACGCTGCTCGACTCCGGCCCGAACCTCGCCCTGCACCTCGCGGGGCCCGGCAAGCTGGGCGGCACGGGACCATGCATCTGCGGGTTCGACCGGCACGCTCGCGATGAGAACGGCCGCCACATCGTCGGCTTCTCGGTCGGCGGCGGGATCACGGGACCCGGAGTCTGGCACACGGTCTGCGCTGGCTGCGCTGCCCTCGCAGCCGGCAGAACGATCCGTGGCATGAACGCCGCACTGTTTGCCACCACCACGTCCAGCACTGACACCGAGGGAGTAGCCGATGAGTGAGTACGAGGGGCTGATCGCCGAGGCACGCGCTGCGGCCGGGACTAACCCGTTCCCGATGGGAGGCAACCCGCTGGTGAGCAACCTCTTGCACCGGCTGGCGGACAGGATCAAATCCGACTCGGCACTCGACAGCGAACGGCTGGAAATGATCGGTCGCCTTCAGGAGAAGTACGTCAAGGACACCGACATCCTGTTCCTCGCCCGAAAGGCGGCCGAACGGGAACTCGCCGAGGCACTCGCGGTGATTGCGAAGGTGCGGGAGTGGAACACGCTCCTGAACGGGTAGCCACGGTATCGGGAGTGCAACGAGGGTCTCGGTCGGCTGGGTACTCCAGTGTTCGGCACCGAGGGGGGCAACTCGTGACCGAGGTGCCGGCACCCGTCCGCACGACCAAGGCGAAGCAGCTGGCCGAGGTGCTGGGCATCGAGCTGTTGCCCTGGCAGGTGGCCGTGCTGGACGCCTACCTGACCACCGGCCAGCGCATGATGTACATGGGTGGCCGGCAGAGTGGTCGCAGCACCGTCCGGGCGCTCGCCGGGTTGGCGGATGCCCTGCGCAACCCACCCGTAACGGGAGCGCCGGAACGGGCTGCGCTGCGTGGTGTCGTTGGCGGGGTGCAGTGCAACGCGAGCAACTACCCAGATCGGGTTGCCCCTCGCACCCTTGGGCAGGACATGGGGCCGCTGATCGACCGGACCACTGACGCGATCCTCGCCGATGGCTACCGTCGAGAGCCGCTGGCACGGGCCTGGTACGCGGGGTATGAAGCGGGGAGCGCAGACGAGTCATTCTCGGCGCGCGGCCTTTCCTCGGACCCGGACGCCGCCGAGCACCCGCACGCGAATCCGTACGCTGCCGTCACCCCCAGTACGGAGGAGAGCTGATGGGCGCCAACGATGCAGCTGAGATGTTGGAAGTGGAGAAGGAGGAAGTGGGCAGGCTCGAACGGGAGGTCGCCACTCTCCGCGCTGAGAAGGATTCCCCTCACGCCGACGCGAAGTACTGGGCCGAGCTGCAAACGGAGCGGGCCGGGCGGGCGGCGGACTACGAGTGGATGAAGGCGAAGGTGGACCAGGTCGCCGCCGAGCGTTGCGCTGCACTCGCGGTGATCGAGCGGGTACTGAATCTCATCGGCGACGTGGGCCCGGAGGCTCGTCGCATCCTCACCCAGGTGTCCACCGATGCTCTGGCCGAGCACGACCGGCGGGTGAGGGCGGAAGAGCTGGAGGAGGTCGCTAGCCACCTCACGGACGACTACCTCGCTCGCGCGCTGTGTGCTCGTGCTACCGAGTACCGGAAGGCAGGCGAGTGATGGCGATCACGATCCGATGCCTACTCTGCTCAAGCCTCAACAGCGGCGAGCACGTCGGTGAGGCGCTCGAGGCGAGCGACTTTCACATGTCGACCGCGCACCCGCCCGGCAGCGAAGACACGACTTGACATTCATGCGAAACGTGCGAAGAACTGTGTTACGGTTCACGTAGTGCAGGATTGGGCCCACCGGAAACGGCGGGCCTTTTTCGTACCCAGATGCTTCCGGCCGGGTGCCCCCGGTCGGAACCTGCTCGACGTCACCTGTCCACACTGCACCCCAAGGCCCCCGGCAACCGGGACGGCGCGACGTTGAGTTCGCGCGCGCGCGAATACCGGCCCGGGAGAGCATCGCTGAACGGGACTGAAGCTGACGTCGGGCACGAGCGGGGCAGGGCAGGGCGCGGACTTTGATCCCGGCCCGCCTGCCCTGCTCACCTCAATCTTGCGTGGTGCCAGGCGGCACGCGACCCCTCACCAGTGCACATGGTGCGGGTGACAACTGACGCGAAGACCCGGCAGGGTTGTCAGCCACCGTCGACCAACTTCCGGCACGCCGCGTCAACGCTGCACGCTCAGTAAAGAACCCCTGAAGGGTCGTTCCCTGTTAGGCCTGGTGTCTCTGCGCGGGCGTGCCGGAACTAACTCAGGCGAAAATCAGTCGGCGGAGTCAGGTTCCCCCGAGTGATATCGCACTTCGTGCACTGAATCAGGTACTCATCGTTCGAGGCGAGGCGACGATCAGTGTTTGGCGTGGCAATTGCGGGTGCACCGCATGCCGGGCAAGTGACGTTCATGTACGAACCTTCCTCACGCACCGGGCCCAGTGCCCGGAGTTGAGCTCATACTCGCAGAGAACTCCGCCACGTCCTGGGTCCAACGCGGCTGAGGGTGCCGGGGTAGCGCGTCAGGTCTCCAGAATCACGGGGTTAGACCCCGCCGAAATCGGAGAAACCCCGGGAAGGCGCGGAAGAAGTCAACCCGCGCGCCTACCCGGGGCCGCAAAGCGACTACCCGGCGGCGAGTATCCCATTCGCCAGAGCCCGCACGCGCGCCTCATTGATCGTCACGCTCGGGTCGTCCGTCTGCAGGTCCAGCTCGTAGCTATCCACAGAGGTGAGCCCCTGCGCCCGCGCCTTCTCCGCAAGGTCCGCGGCCATCCCCTCTTCAACATCTTCCATGACGTCGCTGATGACGCCATCGAAGAAGTTAGCCATATCGCTACTCGACGTGATCTTGAACATGCTTCCCCCAATCGTTCGTGAACATCCAAGTTTCGCTGCCCCTGGTAGATGAAACAAGACCCCGAACCGGGGCATCCAACCGAGAGGGGCGCACATGCTGACCTTCCTCGGGGCGCTCCTGATCAGCTCGGCCGTGCTCGTCATCACCGCGGCCCCGAGAATCGACCGCACGCGCACGGCGTCCTGGTTCGACCTGCTCCCGCACATGACGGTCTCGAAGAAGAGCAGCGGCCGGCAGCAGCAGACAGCGGCACACCGGAAGCGCAGGACGCGGAGGTAGCTCATGGCTCGGACGAACACGCGCCGCATGCACGCTCTGCGCGATGAGTTCTTCGAGGAGGGCCGCACACAGTCACGGTCCAGCGACCCTGACGTGCGGGTCCTGTCCGACTGCTGGCTGTGCCGCTCGGCGATCGACTACGTCGCCGACCCGCACACCACGGCGGACTCGCACAACCTCGACCACTACCACACGGTCCACGACCGCCCCGAGCTGCAAGAGGACCCGGACAATTTCCGACACTCGCACATGGCGTGCAACCTCAAGCGAGGCAAGACCACACCGACTGCTGGCCTGGGCGAGAGCGTGCCCGACTGGTGGTAACCCGATGACAGGAGAACAGACCATGGCCGCACTGCTACCCATCGAGGGCACCGTGAGCGTCAGCCTCGCAGGCTCCGAAGCGATCGGGCTCGGGACGTTCAGCGTCCCGGTCAACGCGACCCTGGACGCCGAGACCGGCATGGTCAGCCTCAAGGGCGCGACCAACGAGGAGCTCATGACCGCGATGGCCGGGGCACTCCGGTCGGCAGCGAACCAGATCCTCGCCACCATCCAGACCGCCAAGGTCGAGATCATCGCTGTCTGCCCGACCTGCGATGCCCACCTCGGAGTGCAGGACACGTCGACCACCATCGAGCACGGACTCAACGGCGGGCACATCACGAACCAGAGGTACTGACCGTGAACAAGTACACAGCTATTGGCCTGCTCGCTGCAGCAGCCGATGGCGCGCGCATCATCGTGGTGTCACCTCATGGCAGGGCAGTGACCGACGCTGTCGACGAGGTGCACCAGCTCGTGCCTGACCTTCAGTGGCGACGAGCCAACGGGGACGCACGGGTCAAGCTCCCGAGTGGAGGGTCGGTCCGCTTCCTCACCCGTCCGCAGCTTCGCGGCCATAGCGCCGACGTGGTGCTGGTCGAAGACGACCGGGACATGGGCAGTGACTTCGTCCGCGAGTTGCACCAAGTCGTCAGGGCCAGCCCGGCCGGCGAGATCGTCCGGTACTGAGGGACACGTGCCCGCATCAACGAAGGGAGACACCATGGCGAAGCTCGCACCACTCACCGCGACCCTCGTCGTCACCCTCGGCGGCACTGAGTTGCCCATCGACCTGGTCACCTTCGAGGTGCCACTGCGCACCAGGGCGTTGACCAGCACGGATGACACCGCCCGCTTCGACGTTGACGTGAACCGGACCGAGCTTCGAGCTCACCTGACCCGGAGCGTCCGGGTACTCGCCGACCGCATCGAAGCATCCTTCCTCGCACCTGACGGTGTCCTGCTCACCTGTGAGGAGTGCGGACAGCAGCTAGCCACGCTCACACCCTCCACGCTTCACCATGAGGCAGACGGAAGCCACACGGTCGCCCCTGTGGCACCCCAGGACCTGCTGACGGCCTCGCACACCCCGAATCCGTCAGAAAATCCAGCGACGGCCGAGGGGAAGGACCACCGCCAAGGGGAGCTGTCCTCTCTCCCCGAGGGTCTGACCGGGGGTCGCACGTGCGCGTGCGCGGAAAGAGGGTACGGAATCGGCGATGTTGTCGTCGCCACCGAGATTTCGATCGGTGCTGCGACTCATCTCGACGCGACGGGCAAGGACGCCGGCGCGATCGCGGCTCTGCTCACCCTGGCGCACAAGGTCGACGACTACGACACCGTCCTCGATCACCTCCTGGAGCAGATCGCGGCGGACCCCGAGTCGAAGATCCGCCCGCCGGCCTCGGACAATGTGTCGCTGCCGACGTACCTGAAGTACTCCGAATCGCTCGGCCTGACGCCTGGCGGCCGCGGTGAGCTCACCGCTGGGAAGAAACCGGGCGCAGCGGCCCCTGATGAGTTAGCTGCATTCCGCAATCTGGGGCGTAGCGCCGGTTAGTTTCTGCGGAGGTGCTCGTGTCCGCGAAGGAACTTGGGCGGACGAAGCCGCGGATCTACACGAAGCCACTCCGCAAGCTGACTCCTGAGACCTCCCGAGGGTTCGAAGTTATCGACTTCGCGACCAACATCCTGCGGGTGAAGCTGTTCCCGTGGCAGATGTGGCTTCTGATCCACATGCTCGAGATCGACGAGCATGGCCTGCTGCGGTTCCGCAAGGCGCTCGTAATCGTCGGCCGGCAGAACGGGAAGACGATGATCGCCGCCGTGCTCGCGGCGTTCTGGCTGTACGTCGACGCGGGCCGTTGGCCGGACCAGTTGCCCGAGCAAGACTTCGTCGTTGTCGGCGGCGCCCAGAAGCTCGACATCGCGATGAAGCCGTGGAAGGCAGTCCGCCGGTGGGGCGCACCTGACGACCCGAAGGTCGGCATCGCGCACGACCGCGTGCCGGCGCTGCAGCGGTTCACGTACCCGCCGCGCACGACCAACGGTGAGACCGAGCTGCGCACCATCGGCGGCGGCTCCTACCTTCCCCGAACCTTCGACGGCGCCCGTGGCCAGAGCGCGGCCCGGCTCCTCCTCGACGAGCTGCGCGAGCAGTACGACTACGAGGGCTGGTCGGCGATTGAGAAGTCCGCGAACGCGATGTACGACTCGCTGCTGGTGGCATTCTCCAACTCCGGCACGAAGCGCTCTCGCGTCCTCAAGGACGTGCGCGCAACCGCGCACGAGGGCGTCGACGACCCGGACACTCAGTGGTTTGTAGCTGAGTGGTCCGCCGAGCAGGACGCAGCCCTCGACGATCCGAAGGCATTCCGCCAGGCGAACCCGAGCGCTGGCTACCTGCCCGGCATGACCATCGTCGGGTTGATGCGGGCGGCGGCTGAGGCCAAAGAGAAGAACGTCGAGCGCGTCGAGGTGCTCGGCCAGTGGGTCACCGCCGAGGTCAACAACTTCATCGAAGTGCCGGAGTACCGCAGGCTCGTCCGCCCGATCAAGGACATCCACATCCCAAAGGGCGGCCGCACCGTGTGGGGCGTGGATGTCTCGGACGACCGCAACACGACCTGGCTCTCCTCTGCGGTCTACACCGAGGACGGCAAGCCGTTCTCCTACAGCCGGATCAAACGCGCCGGCATGATCTGGCTGCCCCCATACCTCGCCGATCTGGCCGAGGAATCCGGGCACCGTGAGGTGGCCCTGAATGCCAGGGGTTGCGCGGCGATGGAGTTCATCAAGCCGCTCAAGGACCTCGGCCTCATCGTTCATGAGATCGACGGCCCCACGTATGCGATTGCTACGGGGCGCCATCAGGATGCGGTGCGTGACAAGAACCTCGTCGTCGTTGACCAACCCGACATTGACCTTGCCGTGCAGGGCGGTGTCGTCGTCCGGTACGGAGACAACAAGGCGTGGTCGCGGCCCAAGTCTCTGCCGGTAGATATCTCGGGACTCATCGCAATGTCGCTGGCGCTGTACGGGCTCGAGATCCTCGCTCCTCCCCTCGTCGAAGAGACTCCACCTCCACCACCCCAGGCGGAGATGGTCACCCGCGACGACGTGACGCCATCCGATGCGAACCTCGCATCGGTTTCCTTCTAGCCCAATTCTGAAAGTAGGTGCCGCATGCCAGAAGAGCAGGGGTATCAGGTAAGCGGGCTCTCGTCCTGGGCAAGCATGGCCGCCGAGTCTCACGAGACGAATCCGGATCTAGCATGGCCGCTGTCGGTCGAGGTGTTCGACAAGATGCGTCGCGAGGATTCCCAGATCGGGTCGGTGCTGCGCGCGGTGACGCTCCCGATTCGTGGTGCCGAGTGGATGATCGACCCGGCTGGCGCAAGCGATGAGGTCGTGGATCTCGTGTCCACGGACCTCGGCTTGCCGGTGAAAGGTCGCCCGCCGGTCAATCCGCTGCGCACGAAGGGCCGCTTCCAGTGGGGCGAGCACCTGCGTCTCGCACTACTGGAGCTGGTCTACGGCCACTCCTACTTCGAGCAGGTCTACCGGCCCGAGGCGGGGCGGCTGCGGCTGAAGAAGCTGGCATGGCGACCGCCGCGCAGTATCTCGGCGGTGAACGTCGCCCGCGATGGCGGACTGGTGTCGATCGAGCAGCACGGCCTCAAGGCACCGATCCCGGTCGACCGGCTCGTGGCGTACATCAGTGACCGCGAGGGCGGCAACTGGATCGGCCAGAGCCTGCTCCGCACGGCATATAAGAACTGGTTACTGAAGGACCGGATGCTGCGCGCGCAGGCCCTCACGGTCGAGCGCAACGGCCTCGGCGTGCCCGTCTACGAGGGCGCACCGGTTCCGGACAACGCGGACGCCGCCGAGCGCAAGGCTTGGCAGGAGTCGGAGAAGATCGCCGGTCTCGCGCTGGCGAAGGGGTTCCGTGCAGGTGAAGCTGCCGGCGCGTCGATCCCGAACGCCGCGAAGCTCACGCTCATGGGCGTCACGGGCAAGCTGCCCGACACTGATCAGCCGATCCGCTATCACGACGAGCAGATCGCTCGCGCGGTGCTGGCGCACTTCCTGAACCTCGGGACCGAGACCGGTTCCTGGGCGCTCGGCTCCACGTTCGCTGACTTCTTCACCAGCTCACTGAATGCTGTCGCAGCGCACATTCAGGACGTGGCCCAGGCGCATGTCGTCGAGGATCTCGTCGACTGGAACTGGGGCGAGTTCGAACCGGCCCCGCGGTTGGTGTTCAAGCCCATCGGCTCGGGCGGGTCGCTCACTGCCGAAGCGCTCAAGAGCCTCATCGACGCGGGGGTCATCAAGGCCGACGAGACGCTCGAGGCATTCATGCGGGCGGCATTCAGCCTGCCTGTGAAAGACGAAAACGCACCCGCTCCGGTGGATGGAACCAAGCCTAAGGAGGCGGCATGACGAACACCGCAAAACACACAAACCGGTACTGGGGGGATGCGTCACTCCCGACGTCGAAGGCCGAGTTCTTCAACGCGATCACCACTCCGGCCTCTGCCGGCAATGGCACCGTGGCGACGATCCGCATGTACGGCCCGATAGACAGCTTCGGCGGTTTCTGGGGCATCTCCACGAAGGACATGGGCACAGTGCTCGACGCCCTCCCCGAGACCGTCACGCAGATCATCCTCCGGATCAACAGCCCCGGCGGCGAAGTGTTCGAGGGCATGTCGATCCTGAACATGCTGCGTGCCCACAAGGCCAGCGTGATCGCTGTCGTCGACGGTCTGGCCGCATCCGCTGCGTCGTTCGTGGCCGCGGGGTGTGGTGAAACCGTGATGTCTCCCGGCTCTCAGATGATGATCCACTCCCCGATGTCATTCTCCTACGGCAACGCGGGGGAATTCCGAAAGACCGCCGACGTGCTCGACAGCGTGGAAGCGTCCATGGTCGAGATCTACACCGAAAAGGCGGGTGCCAAAGACTGGGCGGCTCTCCTTGCGGATGAGACATGGATGACTGCAGCGGCCTCCGTCGAGCTCGGCCTGGCAGATCGCATCGCGGTCATCCCCGACGCCGGCGAAACCGAGACGGTCGGCGGCGAAGAGCTGGTCATCACCGTTCCCGACAACGCTGATGACCCTCTCGCCCGTGTTGTTCTCCTCCCCAACCAGGCAGCAGCCCGGCCCCACAATCTCCCGAGCTCGTCCGAGCTGGGACAACCCACCCGAAAGGAACCGCTCAACATGAGTGACATTCTCAAGGCTGGCCTCCGCGAGCGGCTCGGCGTAACCGATTCCGCGATCTCCGACGAGCTGCTCCTCGCAGCTGTGGACGAGGTTCTCGCGGAACAGGTCACCGACACCGCCCCCGCCATCCCGGCCGGCACGGTCCTGATCGACTCCGCCGTGCTCACCGACCTGCAGGCGTCCGCCGCGCTGGGTCGCCAGGCACGTGAAGAGCAGGACAACAGCCGCCGCGCAGCCATCGTGGACAGCGCAGTGAAGGACGGCCGCATTGCGCCGGCCTCCCGCGACACCTGGCTCGCTTCGCTCAACGCCAGCGAAGAGGGCACCACGGCCCTCATCGGTTCGCTCGCGAAGAACACCGTCCCGGTGGCCGAGATCGGCACCTCCGACGAGCCGTCCGAATCCGACAGCCTGTTCGCGCTTGCGTTCGGCACCGACACGAAGGATGCCTAACCATGGCTGACTACCTGCCCAAGTTCACCCCCGGCAAGGCCGTGACGTTCGCCGCCGCGGTCGCTGTCGTCGGTGGCCGCCTCGTCGCCGTCGTCGGCAACCGCACTGTTGGCCCAGCGGGCGCCGACGCTGCCACCGTCGTCGGCGTCGCTGGCTTCGACGCCCTGGCCGCGGAGAACGTCACCGTGTACACCCGTCCCACCGGTGTGCAGCAGCTCGTTGCCAGTGGCGCAATCGCCGCCGGCGCGAAGGTCATCTCGGCCATCGACGGGAAGGTCGCCACCCAGGCCGCCGGCGTCAACCCCATCGGCATTGCCCTCGAGGCTGCTGCCGCCGACCTGGACGTCATCGACGTCCTCTTCATCTAAGGAGCACAGCATGGCCTCTTACACCTACCCGGTGGCGGTGCCCACGGGCGCACTCACCACCTCGCAGATCCACCTTCTGCTGCAGAGCCCGCAGCTCATCGCGCGTCGCGTCGCGGACCTCACCAAGATGCGCTTCGTCGCCGACTACCTGCTCTCGGGCCGGTACTCCGCGCTCGGTGGCGGACTGTTCTACGATACCGGCGAGCAGATCTTCGCTGCCGACTCGCCCGAGGCCGTCTCGCCGGGCGCCGAGTACCCGAAGACGGTTCTCACGCAGGGCGAAATCGCCGCGGCGAAGACCGTCAAGTGGGGCATCGAGACGGACATCACCGACGAGAAGATCTCCCAGCAGGGAATCACCATCGTCAACAAGGCGCTCGTCCGCCTGAGCAACACCGTCGTGCGCCACGTCGACAGTGTCGCGATGGCCGTCATCGCGTCCAAGGTCGCCAGCACGTTCGCCTCCCCGGCACCGTGGACCACCGCGGGCAAGGTCATCGAGGCGCTCACGAGCATCTCGGGCCAGCGCGCCGACGCGGGCACCGGCCTCGACCTGCAGACTGTCGTCCTCAAGCCCGCGCAGTACGCGAAGCTCATCGGCATGCTCGTCGACGACAAGGCGCTGCCGCGCGAGCAGGGCAACATCGCGATCACTGGCAGCCTGCCGGTCGACGCGCTCGGCTTCACCTGGGTCACGACCCCGTTCTACACGGGCACCGACCCGCTGCTGATCGACCGTGACCAGCTCGGTGGCGTCGCCGACGAGAAGCTCGGCTCCCCGGGGTACGCCACATTCGGCGGCTCCGGCGTCGAGACCAAGGCTGACCGTCACCGCGACGACAAGTACGAGCTGCGCGCCCGCCGCGTGGTCGTGCCCGTCGTGACCGAGCCCCTCGCGGGCGTGCGCATCACGAACACGGGCCTGTAATGGCTGCCCACGTCGTGACCGGCGCGGCCGTCGTGTTGCCGACCGTCGACGGAAGCGAGCGGTACCTGTACCGCGGCGCGCTGGTCGGCGACGGGTACACGGTCGACGGCATCAAGCACGCCCTGGCGCTCGGCCTGATCGAGAAGGTCAAGGCCCCCACGGCCGCTGAGAAGAAGGCAGCCGAAGACGCTGCAGCCGAACAGGCTGCCGCAGAGAAGGCCGCGGCCGACAAGGTCGCAGCCGAAACGAAGTAACGAGAAGGGGGCGGTGGAGTGATTACCCCGCAGGAAATCAGCACTACCGACGTGGATCTCGCGCGGCGCATTCTGGTGCTCGCGCGCTTCATCGCCCCCGGCATCGATCTCATCCCCGAGGGTGAGGATCGCCTGACCGTGATCGCGATCCTGAAGAACGTCGTCGCTGAGGTCCCGGCTCCCGGGGCTCGGCGGGTGTCGTCTCGGAGTCGCAACGGCACGTCGATCAGCTACCGCGACATCGGCGGGGCGTTCAGCGATGACGACCGGCTGAGTCTCCGCTCGCTGGTGGCAAGTGTGCCGGCGGGCCTCCCGATCGGGAGCTTCCCGGCGGCGCGGCCGATCGCACGCGAGTGGGCCGAGGGTGAGTATTCATGAGCTGGGATGACCCGTTCTTCTACCCGCACACGGTGAGCATCCGCAGCGCCCGGCCCGCCGGTGGGATGGGAACCACCTATGACGCGGCCCGCACCGTGAAGGCGGAAGTGAAGGATGAGCAGCGTCTCATCCTCAGCGCCAGCGGCAGCGAGGTCGTCTCGTCGTCGTCCGTGACGGTGCCGATCGGTGAGCATGTCCCGGTCGGTTCGCTCGTCACCGTGTGGCCCGGCAAGCCTCGGGCGCGCGAAGCCGTCGTGCTTGCTGTCGGCGTCGACGAGAACGGCCTCGACGATCTCGATTCGTTCCTCGTCCTGTTCCTGAAGTAGCGCAGCTAGACGAAGCGCAGAATCAGCATTCCTACCGTCAGTGCGAGAGCGACGTAGCCGAACACAAGGCCGATCTTGGCATTGCCGCCCGCTACTCGCGCCAACGCGATGTGTCCGATGATGATCGCCGCAATCGCGGCCATGAACGCCAGGGGCGCGGCGAGCAGGCCGACCACCGGCAGCACGCCGAGCAACGCGAGCACTGCCGCGGCAATGCCGACGACGAGCGTCGGGGTAGCAAGCGGGCTCTGAGTTGCGGGCTGAGTCGTCATAGCAGCACACCATACCGGAAGGTAGCCATGAAGATACATATGCCAGTCCTCTCCATCGTTGAGAAGGCCGCGCAGGACGGACTACGCGAAGCGGGCCGCGAGATTCTGAAGGTCGCCCGTAAGAAGAGCCCTACTGACTCCGGGGCCGCGGATAAATCCGGGTTCTCGCTCGTCGACGACCTCACGCTGCAGGTCGGGTTCAAATCGCCGATCGCGCGCATGCAGCACGAGAACCTCGACTTCCAGCACAAGCCGGGCGAGCAGGCCAAATTCCTTGAAGCCGCGGTTGATGAGGTCGACGTCGGGGCGATCATCGCGAAGAATGTGCGGGCAGCTCTTGGATGACGCAACCCTGACCAAGCTGATCTGTTCCATCCTCGGCAATATCCCCGGGTGGGACTGGAACCCGGACGGGCTTGGTCCCGTGGTCCCGGACCCGGTGACCATCTTCTACGGCGCGCTCGGCACCACCCCCGACAAGGCGGCCGGCGTCCGTGTCTACGGTTCGACCGACGAGCGCGACCTCGGCTGGCGCCGCGTACAGCTTCGGCTGCGCGGCGAGCCTGGCCGACCCGACGGTGCCGACGTGCTCGCCACCCCGGCCTTCGCGGCCCTCCAAGGACTTTCCCGCAGGGGAGGGATCAGCAGTATCAGTCGCCAATCCATGGCACCAGCCGGTGCCGACGACAACCGGCGCGAAGAGCGCACGGAGAACTATGTCGTTCTGCTCGACAACCCCGAAGCCCTGACATAACCGGGCCACTTCACAATCTCGTCCCCGTCCTGGGGATCGTACCAGCGCGCCCCCGCGCACCCTCAGTAAACCAATTTGGAGGCCCTCGATGGGTAGCACAGTCCCCCTTCCCGCTGGCACGACGCTCGGCAAGAGCTTCGAGTACGGCATCGACATCAACGTCGGAACGCTCGCCGCCAAGGTCTGGCAGCCGTTCCGCCGCATCAGCGGGTTTCAGCCCAGCCCCACACCGACCACACAGGACGCGCAGACCTACGACGACCTCGGCGCGGCGAACGTCGACGTCACCGGGTGGAGCATTAGCCACGCGTTCAACGCGCAGGTAAACCGCAGCGTGACCACGGGTCTCTACCTGCCCGAGGTCGAGGCTGTTCTCGCCCGCACCAACCCCGACGCAAAGGGCGAGTCGGCTGTCATCGAGGCGCGCTGGTATCACAAGCCCGAGAGTGGTGCGGCGAACCCGAACGACGCCGGCCAGGGATTTTTCACCGTTGCCACCACCCGCCAGAACTCTGGCCCGAACGGTGAGATCGAAGTTCTGTCCGTCACCCTGACCGGCAAGGGCACCTACGACAAGATCGCCAACCCGTTCGCGGGCTGGGCTGTCACCACGCCGTCCATCTCGAGCGTGTCGGCCGCTTCCCCCGCCGTGAACCCGGCAGGCACGGGCAAGCAGATCACCATCACGGGCACCAACCTGACGGGCGCGACCGCCGTCACGGTCAAGGCCATCGCGGTGACCTCGTTCGCCGTGATCAGCTCGACCACGATCGTCGCCGTCCTCCCGACCGACACCGCGGGCACCGTGCCCGTCGTGGTCACCACGCCTGCAGGCGTGTCGGCTGCGGTCAACTACACGCGGGCGGCGTAACCCGTGGGTGCTATCGACTTCGGCGAGTGGGTGGCGCCCGACCTCAAGCTCGAGCTGGGAGGGCGCACCTACTTGGTGCGTCCTCCCACGGTCGAGGCCGCGAAAATGATCCTTGCCGCGGCAGTCCGAGGCGAAGTGAATCTGGGTCTCGTCACAGGTGAGATCCCCGCTGAGGTTCAGGCGATGCTCGACAGCATCGGCGACGAGCACCCCGCCCTGGGCGATGCGTACGCTGCCCTGGTCGCCGACCAGGTTCCCGCCGCGACCATAGACCGAGTGGCGTACTACGCGGTCTTCTACTGGGCCCGCGGCAAAGAGTACGCCGACACCCTCGCGAAGCTGTTGTGGCTGCCGCGTGACCTCACTCCCGGCATTGCAGGTGATGCGGCCCCAAAAGGCTGAACACCGCCGAGGACTGGGCGCCGTACGGTATCGGGGAACCTGATGCCGACGGGTGGTATGCGGACTACAAGCCGGTGCCCCAACATTTGAAACCAGCAGCACCCGACGCGCTGCCAGGCAAGACGCCGGCGGCTGACATCGACGGGTCGCTGCTCGCGCTCATCACCAACTGGCGGCTGGTCGTCGCCGAGCTCGCTGAGCGCGGCATCGACCTGTACGACCCCGCTGTTCTCGCACGTCCATGGCCCGGTGTTCGGGCGGTGATTTTCAGTCTGATCGACAGCCCGACGCGCTTGCGTGCGGTGCTCACCCGGAGGTGATCCATGGCCACGCTACGTGCTGCCGAGCTCGAGGTTTTGTTCACGGCCGACACCAGCCAGGTGCAGAAAGCCGACAAGGACGTCAAGACCATCGGCGAGCGGATCGAGAAGAAGCCGATCACGCAGAAGGTCAAGGCGGACGAGAAGGACGCACTCGCCGGCATGGACCGGGTGGAGCAGGCTGCGAAGAAGCTGGTGTCGAGGGATACCGCTCTGAAGCTCGACGCGGATGTCACCCGGGCTGAGAAGAGTCTCGACCGGGCGAAGCAACGCCTCGCCGACCTTGAGGTGCGCGCGCTCGGCGGGCTTGACGTGACGGCGGATGTGCGCCGTGCTGAGGCTGCCCTGTCGAAGATCGAGCGCAACCTGGCTGGGCTGCAGGCGGCGAAGACTCAGATCCAGGTCGAGGCGGACACCACCCCGGCTGAGAGTCGGCTGAGCCGTTTCTTTTCCCGGTTCCGGAGCGATGCGGATGCGGCCGGGCAGGAGGGTGGCAAGTCCTTCTCGAAGGGGCTGGACTCCGCAACGCGCGGGGCTGGCGAGAAGGTCGGCGACGCGGTCGGTGGCGACATCGAGGGGACTCTCATCGCGGCGCTGGCCGCCATCCCCATCGCGGGCGGGATCGTGCTCGCGGGTGTTGCCATCGGCAAGGCCATCAGCGGCGCTGTCCAGGACGGGCTGCAGGTCGAGGTCGGCAACGACCGGCTGCAAGCCCTGACTGGCATCAGCGAGGGTGACGCGCTCCGTCTCGGCCGTGTCGCGGGTGAAGCATACGCGAACGTCTTCGGCGATTCCGTCGAAGCGAACATGGACACCACCCGGCTCGCGCTGCAGTTCGACCTCATCGACGCCGACACTTCCACAAAAAGCGCGCAGAAGGTGGTCGAAGGACTATCCGGTATCGCCGATGTTCTCGGTGAGGATGTGCGGCCGATCGCCGCTGCGGTAACGACGATGCTGAGTTCTGGTGTTGCAAAGTCCGCCGCGAACGCATTTGACATTCTTGCAACCGGCGCCCGTGAGGGCGTCAACCGCAGCGAAGACCTGATCGACACCTTCACCGAATACCCGGCTCTGTTCTCGCGCCTCGGATTGTCCGGCGAGGAAGCGATGGGGCTCATAAACCAGGGCCTGAAAGGCGGCGCGCGCAACAGCGACATCGCCGCGGATGCCCTCAAGGAATTCCAGATCCGCGCGACCGACGCCTCAGTGCTGTCGGCGGAGGGGTTCAAGTCGCTTGGGTTGAACGCCGAGGAGATGACGGCGAAAATCGCGCGCGGAGGCGAGGGCGCTCGTGAGGGGCTCGATCAGGTACTTGACGGGCTCCGCAACATGGAGGACCCTGTCGCGCGCAACGCTGCAGCAGTGGCGCTCTTCGGCACCCAGGCGGAGGACCTCGGCGCGGCGCTCTTCTCGATGGACCTGTCGACCGCTGTTGCCCAGCTCGACGGCGTGACGGGTTCCGCGCAGAAGATGTTCGACACCCTCTCGGACAACGACGCGACGAAGATGGAGCAGGCGTCCCGGAACATCGAGGTCGCGGCGGACGGCATCAAGGGTGCCTTGGCGGCGGCGTTCTCTGACCCGCTCGCCGAGCTTGCCGATTTCGTGTCGCAGAACCGCGGCCCGGTGATGCAGTTCATGTTGGACCTCGCGAACGGGGCTATCGACTTCGGCGTCTCCATGGTCGAGTCGACGGCGGTCAGCGCTGAGTCCCTCGGCGAGTTCGTATCAGGGCCGCTGCGTGAAACCGTCAAGGGCATCAGGGATCTGATCGAGTGGCTTCCTGGGGACGCCGACCTCACGGGGCTTGATTCGATGATCGACAGCATGTCGGGGTTCGATGAGATCACGGCCGACGCCGCTGAGACCATGCGCAGGAAGCTGATTGATGAGGGCCTTGAGCCGGCGCGCGCGAAGCTGAACGAGTTCGGTGAGGGCGCGGTAGCGATGGGCTTCCTCAACGACGCCTCGCTGCGTCTGGCCGGCGCGATCGGTGAAGTCGGGTTCAGCGCCGATGGGGCAGCCATCGGACTCGACGGCATTGATCTGGCGCACATCCGCGCATCGGACTCGGGCAAGCTGCTTGAGGATCAGGTGCGCAACTCGATCGCTGCGATGGCAGACGAGGTTGGCGCAGCGGCTGCTACGGGTGAGGGTCAAGATGAGCTCGCCGCTCGGTACCGCAACGGTACGGATGCTCTTGTAGGTCAGCTCACGCAGATGGGCTTGACCGAGGGGCAGGCGCGGGCGCTCATTGACACGGTGTTACAGACTCCCGCGTCGGCGACCACGGAGTTCGGGTCGAACGCTACTGACCAGCAGACGAAGGTGCAGGGCCTCGCAGACCGCATCACGAGTTTGCCTGATGGCTCGGTCATCATCAACGCCGACACCGCGACAGCCAGCGAAAAGATCGCCCAGTTCGTGCGCGACCTGAACAACATTCCAGGTCGTCGTGACGTGGTTATCAACCAGGTCGTCAAGGAGACGGGCGCGGCGCGCGGGCAGGTCGGGGCGGCCTACAACGCGCGGGGGAACATCCTCGAGTTCATGGCGCAGGGCGGCCTTCACGGGCTCACGCCGATGTCGCACACTGCTCAGGTCGTGCCGCCGTCGACGTGGCGGGTGGTTGGCGATCGCGGCGACGTGCCTGAGTCGTTCATCCCCATCGACGGGTCAGCCCGGTCGATGTCGATCCTTCTCGAAACCATGCGCCGCATGGGCGTGATGCCGATGGGCGCCGGCGGGATCAATGTGGCCGCGCCTGGCGTGCGCACCTCGGATCGCCCGGCCGTCGTCAAGGTCGAGGTCGTGACTGTGCAGAACGAAGACCCGCGGGTGCTCGGCCGCATCCTCGGCCATGAATTGACCAACGCGCTGGCAGGGAGGTAACCATGACCGCGATTGTAAACGTCGGCGGAATCGGCATGGATGGCACGTACCAGCCCGGTGATGGTGTCTACCAGGTGGGTAAGAAGTTCTTCAGCGACTGGTATTCCGTGTCGGATGCTAAGTCTGATATCCGTGAGCGCCCGGTTGGGCATGGCGCGTTCGGTGCCGCCGAGGACTGGCGGTCGTCGTTGGTTCTCGATATGGACGGATGGTTTCGCGGAGCCTCGTGGCTGTCGATGATGAATACCCTCTCCGCGGCCGTCTCGACTGGCCGCCCGGTGATGGTATCCGTGACCGACGATGCGGGCACCACCTCTCGGAGCGTGTCGGTACGGAGGTTCGTTCCGACGCCGGATCCCGGCGCGAGGGTGTGCGAGTTCAGCATCCTCATGGTGGCCCGCGACCCGCTCCGCTACGGGCCCGCCGTCTCGGTCTCCACCGGCCTCCCGACCCCTGGCGGTGGTATCGCCTACCCGGTCCCGTACCCGATCAGCTACGGCACCCCGGGCGATCCTGGCCGGGTCCTCACGCTGAACACTGGCGCTGCTGAGACGTTCTCCATGCTCGAGGTGACCGGCGGAATGTCGGGTGGGTTCGAGCTGGTGGAGGGCGTGACGAATAGCACTCTGCGGTTCGAGCGTCCGATCCCGGATGGTTCGACCATCTACCTGAATCCGCGCACGGGCCGGGTTTCGATGGACGGGCCTTCTGACGTGTCCCGGTATTTGACCCGTTCGGAGTTCTGGTCGGTCCCTGCTGCCGTCGGCGGCGCTCCCGGCTCCCGGCTCATTCAGTTCAATTCTTTGGGTGTCGTCACCGGCACCCCCATCCTCACGGCTCGCACGAGCCCCGCCAACTGGTAGGAGACACCATGGCCCTCATTGACGCATTCCCCGGCGTGTCCAACAAGGTCGATTCGACTAAGCTCCGCAAGGACCTAGCTGGTCTGATCGTCCGCGACACGAATGGTGTCCCTCGTGGCGGCATCTTCCCCCGGCACGCGAATGCTCTGATCTCGGCTCGGTCGGACATGAAGTTGAATGTTGCCGCGTTCGAGGGTGTGTCCGTGCGTGGCGGCGGGCCCCTGTTCATGGCGAACGATGGTGACGGTCTGTCGCCGCTGATTCCGATCCCGCTGGCGAATTCGCAGACCTCCGTGATCTATTTCAAGCAGAACGAGTCCGGGTCGCCGTACTTGGATGCGAACGACCTGCCGTTCATCGGCGTCATCTCGGGGGCGGCCTCTGCCTCCCCGGTGAAGCCGTCCATTGCGGGCATCGCGGGTGCGGAAGAGTTGGGCACGGTCACGGTCCCATTCGACGCAACGGCGACGAACTCTAACGGTGTGGTGGTCACGCCGACGCATCGGTTCACGACGACGGCGGGCGGGGTGATCCTGTTCCGCACGACTGCTGAGCGTGACCTGTACCTCACGGCGGCACCGGGGCAACTCTCGTTCGTGGCTGCCGGCGCGATCCCCGCACAGTGGTCCGGTTCTGGGTGGAGGAAAGTCTCTGCAGGGCTATTGGGTGCTGCAAGCGTCGGGCAGACACTGGCCGGAACCGCCTACACAGATTTGACGACGCTGACTGCGACGAGTTACGGCGGGCAGGTCATCGTCGACTGGGATGCGGTCGCGTTCAATGGCTCGTCTGGTCTTGACCGGGCTGTAATCTTCCGCGTCGTGTGTGACGGCGTGGCGATTGGGCTGGTCCCCGCGGGGTCGACAACGATCCCGCTCTCCGGGCTGTCCCGCGTGTATTTCGGCTACAAGGCGTGGTCGACTCCCCCCGCGGGCTCGCATACGTGGAAGCTCCAGGTCACTGCCTCTGCGGCGTCGGCGGTTTTCGTCGAGGGTGCCGCAATGACGGTCACGGAGTACTGATGCCATCGATCATTCTGGCCGCGCGTGGCGGCATCACCACTCGCTTCCGCGAAGACATTGGGCGCGGATTCCCGCACAACGGCATCGATCAGGGTCACGGCGATGGCAATGCGGTTGACCTGGAGATTCGAGCTCCTGCCGCCGGCGTGGTCATCGCGCACGGGTGGTTCGGCACCTACGGCAACCGGATCGTCATCAAGCATCCGGACGGCTGGACTTCCCTGCTCGCGCACCATGCCTCCCAAGCCGTGTCGTCGGGCGACACGGTGAAGCAGGGTCAGATCCTCGCCGTCATGGGTAATACGGGAACGAAATTCGTGCACAGCCACCAAGAGCTGCGCATGGCTGATGGGTCGCAAGTCGACCCGCTGCTCAACCTCGGGTCGTCCTCTGCGGCGCTCGATTCCGCCCCACTCGCAGAAAAGAGACGCCCCATGTCCGTACTGATCCGCAACTACAACGGCTCGATGGGCCTCCTCACCGAGGACGGCGAATTGATCCCGCTGAACAGCATGACCGAGGTCGATTCCCTGAGAGCAACCGGGCTGGTGGGTGATTGGGTGCAGATGCCCGACGGCCTGGTCTGGAACACCCTCACGGCCATCACTGGCAGGAAGCTCGCACAGCGCACAGGAAACCCCGACGCAGTAGCTGCCGCGCTCGCACCCCTGCTGGTCTCAGCGGTCGTTGCTGGGCTCGCCGGCAAAGGGTCTGGGCTCACTGCCGTAGAGGTCGAGGCTGCCACTGAAGCAGCTGTGCGCGCCGTGTTCGCTGACGCCGCCAAGTAGTCGGACGTGACCAGATACTTCATCGGGGATCTCCGCTCGCGCAGTCTCGCTGTCCGCAACCTGGACGTGCTGTCGGGCCCCTGGTCTGACAGGATCGGTGCTCCCGAATCTGTCGACGTGACGGTGGACATGAACTCCCCCGAGATCCGCTCCCTGAACCTCCGCAACGTGGCAACCCCGGCGAAAGCGTATCTGGGCGTGGAGGAGGGCGGCGTGATCATGGCGTGCGGGCCGATCTGGACCCGCAACTACGACCGCGACGCCGGCACGTTGAAGCTCGGCGCGCTCGGCTGGGGGTCGTACTACAACCACCGGCTGATCCTTCCGCTCCTAGCCAAGACGATCGGGCTGGACCAGTGGACGGTTCCCGACCCTGCCGACCCCACCAAGACGATCCCGAACCCACTACTCTCGACGGTGATCAACGGCGTCAGCCTTGGCACGAGGGCGAAACGCCTCATCCAGCAGGCTCACCTGTGGACGGGCGGGGCGCTGCCGATCGTGTTCCAGGACGACGAGCTCGCCGACCTCACCAAGACGTATCTGGGCGCCGACTTCAAGTCGGTCGGAGAAGCGATCAAGCAGATCTCCGAACTGGAGAACGGCCCGGAGATGAAGTTCCAATCCCGGTTCACCACGGATGGGATGGGCGTCGAAGCGCTCTTCCGCACGGGCACGGTCGCGCAGCCGCTCCTCACGTCCCAATCGGTGCCCCTGTGGGACCTGACCGCGCCCCAGTCGGCGGCGTCCGGGCTCAAGATCGACGAGGACGCCTCCGAGATGGGGTCGATGGCATGGCAGACAGGCGGCCGGCAGGCCGACACGGTTCTGGTGGCTCGCGCCTACGACCCGCTCCTCGTGGATGCGGGCTACCCGCTGATGGAACTCGCCGACACCTCGCACTCAGGCGTGTCCGTTCAGGCCACCCTCGACTCCTACGCCGCCGATGATGTGGCTGCGGGTCGGTATTCGACGGAAACGTGGTCGTTCACCGCCCAGGCGAAACCGGTCGACGCCGACGGCAACCCCGCCGGCCCCGCTGTCGGCTCATACGCGGTCGGGGACTTTGCCGACCTGGGGGTGGCCCCCTTCGATCCGGCGACGGGCCGGGGGGACGCGTACCTCCAGGACGGCGGCCCGTTCCGCCACCGAATCGTCGGCCTGTCCGGCGATGAAAAGGGCGACTCGATCAAGATTCAACTAGCACCGAAAGTAGGCATTTGATGGGCTTGTACAAGACCCGTTCCGGCGACGGTCTGGGACCCCTGATCGACCGCATCCTCTCTCTCGAGGAGCAGCTGCGCGAACTCCAGCGCCCGACCGGCACACAGGTCCAGTCGACGTCGGCGACGGCCCAGACGGCTGTCTCGAACGCGGCGGCGGCACAGTCCACGGCCAGTGTCGCGGTGGCAGATGCGTCGATCGCTGACGGCAAGGCTGTTCAAGCGCAGTCATCCGCCGCCACAGCCCAGGCGAAGGCTGACGACGCATTCACGAACGCGGGCATCGCAGTTTCGGCAGCAGGCGCGGCCCAAACCACGGCAGACGGTAAGAACCGGGTCTGGTATCAGACGACTGCCCCGGCAGGCACCGGCCACCAGGTAAACGACCTCTGGTTCGACACTGACGATGGAAACAGGCTCTCCTCATGGAACGGGGCAGCATGGGTTTCAGCGCAGTTCGGCACCAACGCGCTGGCTGACCTCGCGATCAACGCGGCCAAGATCGCCGCCAACACGATCACGACCACGCAGATTGCTGCAGGTGCGATTGCTGCCGGCAACATTGCGGCCAATGCTGTGGACTCCACCAAGCTTGCCACTGCCGTGAATACGTCCATCACGACCGCCCAGACAACGGCGAATACTGGAGTCACGAACGCCGCGACAGCGGACGCCAAGGCTGTCACCGCGACCACCAACGCCGCCACCGCCCAGACCCAAGCGAATACGGCCACGACCAACGCGGCGACGGCCCAGACTGCCGCGAACACGGCATCAACTGATGCCGCTGCCGCTGCCGGAATTGCCAATTCCAAGGCGGTTGTCCTCTACCAGGCCACCGCGCCATCGGCGGCGTATCAGAATGCCTTGACGCTCTGGATCGACACGACAGGCGGGGCTAACACGCCGAAGAAATGGGTGTCGGGCACGACGTGGGCCGCGGTTACGGATAAGGCTGCCACGGACGCTGCTGCCTCGGCTGCTACCGCGAACACCGCCGCCGCGACTGCGCAGACTCAGGCCAACACCGCGACGACGAACGCGGCTACGGCCCAGTCGGCGGCTGTCGCAGCTCAGGGGACCGCGAACACAGCGGTCACGAACGCTGCTGCTGCGGATGCGAAAGCGGTCACGGCGAACAACGCGGCGGGGACCGCGCAGACTGCGGCGAACAGCGCGATCTCGGCGGCGTCAACGGCAGACGCGAAAGCTGTGACCGCTCAGGGCCAGGCCGACACAGCGACCATGAATGCGGCCTCTGCTAACTCGGCGGCTTCGGCGGCCCAGTCGACAGCGAACACGGCCACGACCGCAGCGTCGACCGCTCAGACTCAGGCGGACACAGCGGTCACGAATGCTGCAGCGGCGCAGACGAAGGCGAACACTGCGGACGCGAACGCCGCCGCCGCCGCGGGCATCGCGAACGCGAAAGCGGTAGTGCTCTACCAGACGGCCGCACCTGGCGCCGCGTACCAGAACACGCTCACTCTCTGGATCGACACCACGAGCAACCTGAACACGCCCAAAAAGTGGGTGTCCGGATCCACATGGGCCGCAGTGACGGACAAGGTTGCCACGGATGCTGCCAGCGCGGCCGCTGCGGCGGCCTCTGCCGCCTCAACCGCGCAAGGTCAGGCAAACACAGCCACTACGAACGCCGCGACTGCGCAGAGCACCGCGAACAGCGCGCAAGGTCAAGCGAACACGGCGACGACGAACGCCGCCACCGCGCAAACCCAAGCGAACACCGCGACCTCGAACGCGGCGACCGCGCAGACCGCAGCGAACACGGCCGACGGGAAGGCAGTCACCGCGCAGAACGTTGCCAACACCGCGCAGACGGCCGCGAATAACGCAGCGACGGCTGCCGCTGCCGCCGACGGGAAGGCCGTCACTGCGCAGACGACGGCGAACGGCAAGAACAAGATCATCTTCTCCACGAGCGCGGATGCCTCGGGCACCTCGTACGCCGCCGGGGACGTATGGTTCCGGACGACCGCTGGTGTCATTGTCGGCCAGTGGGAGTTCGCCGCCGGAGCGTGGGCGGCACGGACAATCGACAATGCCGTCATCGCCAACCTCGACGCGGGCAAGATCACAGCGGGGTCCATCGCCGCCGCACGTATCGCGGCTGGCACAATCACGGCTGCGATGATTGCCGCGGACACGATCACGGCGAGCCAAATCGCCGCCAGCGCGATCACGGCATCCGAGCTCGCTGCCGGTGCCGTCGTCGCAGGCAAGATCACGGCAGGGACCATCGTCGCCGCGGACATTGCCGCAAACACCATCACCGCGGGAAAGATCGCCGCAGGGACGATCACCTCAACGGAGATCGCGGCGGGAACGATCACAGCCGCAAAGATGGTCGCAGGCACCATCACTGCGGCATCCGGGATCCTCGCCGACGCTGTAATCACCGATGCGAAAATCGCCAACCTCGACGCGGGCAAGATCACCTCCGGCTCGATCGCTGCCGCGCGTATTGCAGCGGGAACCATCTCGGCGGCCATGATCAGCGCTGGCGCCATCGACGGAAAAACGATTACCGGCGCAACCGTGCAAACGTCTGCGAGCACGACTGTCGCCAGGATCGTTCTCACAGCAGGCATCGGTATCGAGTCATTCGCAGGTGGTGTCAGCTCTCCGTACGCCAAGCTGAACGCGGCCGGCATGGCATTCAAGGCCAACCCGGGGCAGGCCACGAATGACCTGACCGTCGATAGCACCGGCATTACGTTTGGATCCAACGCCCTGGGCCACATCGACGGAAACGTAAATTTCGGCGGCAAGGTGACGGGCGCGAGAATACAGCGGATCCTCGGTGAGGCCTGGCGGCTGTACTCCGATGCCGAATACCTGGCAACAACAGCGATGACGGACATCCCCTTCGTCGCTTCGACCGTCGTGACAGATGGAATCCAGCAGGTGACGATCGAGAGCACCGCGCTGATCGCAAATGGTGGCTCTGGCGCTGACCGGCTTGCCGCCATGGGCATCCTGTGTGACGGCGTAATTGTTGGCGAGCAGCTGACCAATATTCTGGTTGCCAACGTGGCCGGCTCTGGGCCGATGTGCTCAGCTACCCTGCGTGTTCGACACACGCCTGCTGCGGGCTCGCACGTCTACAAGTTGCAGGGCAGGTGCAACGATGCGTCCAGCATTTACTTCCGTCAAGCAGACATCATCGTTTCATCGCACTCGTGACTAGTTCGCCACACAGGAGGTGGGAACGCCCTGCTCATTGATCCATCCGGGGGCGAATCCGGGGTCACACGTGAACGTCGGGTTCGCCATCCACTCATCGAATGGGTTGACAGTCGGGGTTGCTGGGGCGGCGGGGGCAACGTCGACGGGCGGGGAACCGTTGACGGGCGGGGCCGCGGGGGATGGCGCGGCTTCCGGCGGGGTGACGACCTCCACCGCATCGGTGGTGTCTTCCTCTTGGGCGTCGGCGTCAACGGGCGCGGGCTCGGCCTCTGCGTCCGCCTCGACCGGAATGATCTCCAGTGCAGCCGGCGTGGGCGTCCACGTGCGCTCCACAGCGACACCGGTCCGGTGAGCCCCGGCCGGCACCGCAACCTCCCCGCACCCGGTCAGCAACACGGCAACGACAACAGCAACAACGACACCCCAGAAAGTCTTCATAGGTCAGACTCTAGAGGTGTATATACACCTCCGTCTAGTCGGACCCACCCCCATTTCAGGGAGACGCCACGTACTCCTCCAGGCCGCGCACGATCACAGCAGTGAGCGTCTCCCCGCGCTCGGCCGCTTTCGCCTTCGCCGCGGCCTTCAACTCCTCCGGGATCCGGGTCGCCGTGATCGGGGTCTTCGGCTGATTCGGCATGCCCGCATTCTCACACAAACCAAGGAGCCCCATGGCCTGCCAGCACAACTGGAACTCGACGTGCATCCACGGCTGGTCCTCCGACTGGTGCGACTGCGAACCAGAGCTCACCACTGAGGAGCCGATACGTGGCTGACAACGGACCCGAACCAACCCCGTGGGAACTTATGCGGGGACTCACTCGGGTAGAAGAAGCCATTCACCAACTCGGCGGGAAAGTCGTTTCGCTCGAGCTATACACCGCCGACCAACTCAGGGTCAGCTCCCGGCTCCGGGATCTCGAAACGGGCAGCCGGGATTCGAAGGCTGCGGTGATCGCCGCCGACAACCGGGCCGAAGATCAGCGCACCCGCAACAGGTGGACACTCATCGGCCTCGTTGGTGGGCCGTTCATCTCAGCATTCACCGTCTTTCTGATCCAAGGAGGTTTCCGCGTATGACCGCACGACGAGGTATCGGCCCGAACGTTGTCACGGCGCTCGCGCTCATCGGCATGCTCGGCGCCATGGTGTTCCTGATGGGCACCGTCGACCGGCAGGGCCGCGAGCTGGCGGCAGTCTCCATGAACAATGACGCGCTGCACTCCCAGGTGGAGGACCAGGGCGTGACACCCGTTGCCCCGCTCGCTGAAACCGTCACGGGCAAATCTGGCAACAACGGCCTCGATGGGATCTCCATCAAGGGTGATCCTGGCCGACCGCCGACTGCTGCCGAGGTTGCCTCGTCGGTCTCTGCCTACTGCACCATCCGGCTCGACTGCACCGGAGCTACGGGAGCAATCGGCCCCGTGTCCATCGTGCCCGGCCCCATCGGCAACACAGGCGCAGCGGGCGCAGACTCCACCAACGAAGGCCCGCCGGGCGCAGCGGGGGCCGACAGCCAAGTCCCTGGCCCTATCGGACTCACCGGTCTCACCGGCACCGGTATCGCGTCCATCCTCTGCCAGGACGACGGCTACTGGCTCTTCACCCTCACCCAGCCCGACGGCACCACCACCACGCAGACGGTCGCCGGCCCCTGCCGCGTCGACCCGATCATCACCCCAACCCAAGGAGTTACCCCGTGACCGACCTCTTCCCCCCGATCCGAGACCGCGCGATCGCCTACATCCGCACCTACACGCCGATCCTCATCGGCTCGATCCTCGCCTACCTGCTCGCACACTTCACCATCGCGGCCACGGTCCTCGCCCAGGCTCAGGTTGTCTTCGGCCCGTCCGTGAAAGACATCCTCGCGGCCGCCGCCACCGCTGCGGTCATCGCCCTCTACTACTGGGGCGCACGGCAGCTCGGCAAGCGCTGGCCCAAGGCAGAGAAGTGGCTGCTCGGCTCGAGCGCAGTCCCGACCTATACGGCCCAGCACACCGCGTAGAACGTCGATGCCAGACGAATTTGCAGCGACCCCGATCGACCTCGGACATGGGGTCACCGGCGAGCTGCGCGAATGGAACGGCGAACTGCACGGACTCGCCTACACGCACCCGCGACCCGACACCGGCGCGCCCTGCGAGGGCTGGGTGCCCACGCACGCCGCCGACTACTCGTGGACGATCGAATCCCGGGATCCCCTGACGCTTTCACCGTCCCTGCTGTGCCGCATCTGCGGTCACCACGGGTTCGTGCGCGACGGCGCGTGGGTCCCGGCATAACTCAAGCGCATCACCTGCACGACAATGGCCCCGGCCACTCTCTTCGGAGGGTGGCCGGGGCTATTTTTGGTGGCCGATGTGACGTTGGCCTGCAGATAGGCTCATGAAATGCCACCCTTCGACGAATCGTCTCGATGCAGTGCGGGGCAACCCGTCGGTTTCCGATGGTTCGGGTTCCCGACCTGTTCCCCTGGGTCTGATCTTGACGCCGCGACCGTCGCATTCTTCACCGCTCTCGAGGCAGACGGTCGAGTGTGGAATCCATACAACAGAGCCATGGCAAAAGTCGAGTTTGAACGACGGATCGAGAAGGCCAAGCGCGGCCAGTTGCGGCCCGTGGCCGAGGTCAAGGCTGTTGACGTCGAGAATCCACCTCCGCTGTACGAGATCCGGTGGCAGACGATCAACGTGACGAGCGTTGTTGATGGTGTGTCGATTTTCGGGAAAGCCCTGGTGCGTCTGTACCACTCGGAACCTGACACTGTGCCTGGGCATTTCATCGGACACCACATCCACGAAAAGGACTTGGTGGGGGATGTCAACGATGCCCAGGATCAAGAGATCAACATCGCTAAGAAGTTCTACGACAGCGGTCAACCCGCATTCTGGGGAATTGCCGACCCGGCCGCAGCGATATAGAGTCTGATCTATGACGAACGACACCGCTCGCTTGGAGCTGCTCGCCGGAACCCTCGTGGATGAGCATGATCGCCTGCTGACTGAGCTCATCGCTCAGCGAAAGAAGCACAGTCTCACCCAGGCCGAGGTGGCGGAACGGATGGGCGTGAGCCAGCCCACCGTGGCCGCGTTCGAGCACTATGACAGCAATCCCACCCTCGCCAGCATTCGCAGATACGCATTGGCCGTGGGGGCGAAGATCGAACACACGGTAACTGACGCGTGCTGCACCTCTGACGACTCTTTCGACGCAATCGTGAAGTCCGTGCGGACCCCAGGGGCAGCCGGAGCAATATGGGCGAAGTCGGCACTCCTGGTCGGATGGAAAACCCCAGGCCCCGTGTCGGCGCACGTTCGCCACGTAACGAGATTTGAGTACGTGGATGTCTGAGGTAGAGACGATCAGTCTTGAGAGTGTCGTAGAGAACTGCTCCCTTTCCGACGTCTCAGTGTTCGAGCTCTCGGCTCGCCGTGGAAAGGTCTCTCCAGATACGGAAGAGGGCGAAGCCGTTGAGCCCTCGTATGACCTGCAAATCGACTACCGCGATGCCGACAATGGTTTCCGCGTGCGTCTGATAACTCGGTTCGATACCGACCTCGGCGTGATCGTCTCAGATGTAGGTGCCGAGTACGTGCTAGATGGCATCGGTGCTCGTTCCATTCCTCGGGACATCCTGCTTGATTTCGTGAACAACGTCGCGCTCATGGCCCTCGTGCCATACGTTCGTCAATCCATCGCAGATATCACCCTGCGGGTTTTCGGATCAGCCCTGCTCATGCCAATGATTCGCCGAGGCGAAATAGAGTTTTCCGAGGACAACGCGGACTAGCACGCCGTCTCGTTTTGGAACAGCAACGAACTCCGATCGACGTCCTCCCCATGCGTCGAGCGGGGTTTTTCGTGCGTCGTCCACCCGATACGACCGCGGCCGCCAGACCCTCGACCGGCACGCCGCGCACCTCGTCGGCGCGTTCATCGCCAGTACCGCCTAACCTCGCGCGAGAACCGCCACCCGGCACGACGGGCACACCCAGTACGGGTGCGTCGTCGTGCCGCCGGCCACACAGCTCTCCAAGCAGTTCGGGCAGTGAGGCGGATCTATGGCGTCGAGGTCGTCATCCATGCCCGGGAGTGTACGCCGCGGTCCCGTCAGCTAGTCGCAGGTGGTCTTGATCAGGTTGAGCATCGAGGCGAGTTGCCCGCCGGAGAGGTTCGGCACCGTGCCGCCTTCGAACCGTGCTTCCATGTTCATGAGAATCGTCGTGCTGTCCTTCCCCTCCTCGATGTCCACGCAGGTGTTTGCGGCGCGGTTCAGTGATCGCTCGTGTGCCAGTCCCGGATCTATCGTGCCAAGAGCTGCGAGGAATGTCTCGTCGTCGTAGCTCGGACCGGACGCTTCGACCGGTGCTGCCGCCACGTCGGGTGCCTCCACTACTGAGGGGATATCTGTCGGCCATGGCTTCGCTGTCCACGTAGGGGTAGGGCTGATGGTGGGCGTGGGTGTCGCCGTGGCGGTTGTGCCCCCGGCGATCTCGCTCGGTTCCGCTGAGCACCCGGCCAGCAGTAGAACGGTTGCGGTGATGGCGACGGCGTGCAGCTTCATGGTTCCCCCTGTTCGATATCGGGAGTCTATCGGCGGCACGCCCAGGCGCCCCGTGCTCGGCGTCACAGCTTGCTGTCACCGGCCTCGGCAGGCCTCCCCGCCTCGGTCTGGCCGTCGGGATTCCCAGTCGCAAATGTCGAAGTACCTCCGCGGCGAGCGCGTGCTGAATGTCGACCAGCTCGATGCGCCCTGCTTCGCCTTGCACCTCGACATCGCCGCTGTGGTCCGTGAGGCTGGCGAAGCCCTTCCGAAACGCTGACCCGTCCGCTCGTCTTTTATGGGCGCTAGATGACGATCAGCAGGCCGGCGAAGCCGACCGCGGCCATGGTCGCGACCGCGTATTCGGCCGTCGCCGCCCCGGTCTCGTCGCGCCGGCGCGGCCACGCCCGCATTAGGCGGGAGCGCCGGCCCGAGGAGCCGGCGTTCGAGGCCCAGCGCGACGTGCCGGCCGGGTCGAGTGTGCCCGCGGGAACGGTGGGACCGGTGGGGGTGGGACCGGTGCTGGTTGGATCGGTGCTGGGCATGCGTTCGTCTCCTTCTCGCGTCGGGCGACGCGGTGTGTGGCGGCACGAGTGCACCCAGACTCTCCCGGCACGGGTCGGCCCGATCGCCGGGGCGGAAATCGGTGCGATCCGTCAGAAGACCAGGACTGTGGAGGACAGGACGGTCACCAGCAGCGGCACGACCCCGATCAGCATGAAGGCGGGCAGCACGCAGACTCCGAGCGGGATCATCAGCGTGACGCCGAGGGTGGCGGCCCTGCGCTGGCCGTCACTGCGGGCGTCCCGGCGCAGCTGCTCGGCTTCACTGCGCAGCAGCTCGGCGGCCGGGACCCCTGCCCGCTGCGACAGGGCGAGCACCTGCTCGATGGCGGCCACCGAGTGCCCGCGGCGCAGCGCGAACCGCTCGGCAGCCGCGTCGACCAGGCCCCGGGCCCGGTCGATCGAGCCGCCGCCGGTCATGGCGATCGCGGTCAGTTCGAGTTCGAGACCCGGGGTCTGGTCGCGCGCCCGGGCCCCCCGGACGAGCCACCGGTTCCAGCGGTCGGCCGCCAGCATCAGCGCCGCCCCGCCCGCCAGGCAGACCCAGCCCGGCACGGTGAGGAACAGCGTGCGCAGCGTGTCGAAGCCCAGCAGGCTGCCGAGCAGGACGCCGACTACGGGCAGGAACGCCACCATCCGCGCCGTGGCGCTCGGCCCGGCGAGGGCGACCTGGAGGTCGGTGTGCAGTTGTCCGAGCTCCCGGAAGGATCCCGCGAGCTGGCGCAGGCAGGCCGCCAGCGGCGCCCCGGCCTGGGTGGCCACCTGCCACGCCGCCGCCAGCCCGAGCCAGGCCTCGCCGACCGGACCGCCGAGCAGGCCGGCCTCCGCGGCGACGGCATCCGCGATGCTCTCGCCCC